>JAJYGY010000158.1 GCA_021790555.1 bacterium | reverse complement strand
GGCGGCGGCGCTCCCGAAGGGGGCGGGGAGGACCTGGCCCCGGCCTTGCGCTCCTGGGATCCCGCCCTGGTGGAGGGGGTGGCGCGGCGGGGAAGGGGGCTGGCGCTGACCCTGGCCGGTCCGGTGCTGGATAAGGGAAGGCTCCTGGGAGCCCTGCGCGCCGGGGAGGACCTGGACCGTGCCTTTGCCCTGGATTTCGCCAGGATCCAGGGCTGCCAGCTGGCCCTGCTGTCGGAAGGCAGGCTGGCGGCCCGCTCCCTGGAGAAGAGCCGCGAGGCGGGGCTGCAGGAAGCCCTCCTGCGCCGTCCTTCCGCGCGAGGGGGCGCCGGCGCCTTCCGCCTGGACGCGGGAGGACTGGCCTACCTGGGCCGGTCCCAGACCCTGCGCGACCCGCGGGGCCGGCCGGCCGGCGAGGCGGTGCTGCTTCTGCCCCTGGGCGGGGCCCCCGGTCCTTGAATTCGTGTTTGATTAATGCGGCGGCCGTTCCTATAATTGCGGCCGGCAAAGTCGGGCCTTCGCGGCGGTTTTTTGATCCAACCTTCTTACTTTTTGGAGCATGCTCATGGCAAAGTACAAGCACCTGGTGCCGCCTCAAGACGGGTCCAAAATCACGGTCAAGAGCGGGTCGCTGGTCGTCCCCAACGATCCCATCATCCCCTATATCGAAGGAGACGGCACGGGGCCGGACATCTGGAAGGCCTCGGTGCGCGTGTTCGACGCGGCCGTCCGCAAGGTCTTCGGCGGTTCCAAGCGCGTGGTCTGGATGGAGGTCCTGGCCGGGGAGAAGGCCTTCCAGCGCACCGGCGAATGGCTGCCGGAGGACACCCTCAAGGCCATCCGCGAATACGTGGTGGCCATCAAGGGCCCCCTCACCACCCCGGTGGGCGGCGGCATCCGCTCGCTCAACGTGGCCCTGCGCCAGGTGCTGGACCTCTACGCCTGCGTCCGGCCGGTGCGCTACTTCCAGGGGGTGGCCTCGCCGGTGAAGGAACCCAGCAAGCTCAACGTGGTGATCTTCCGCGAGAACACCGAGGACGTCTACGCGGGCATCGAATGGAAGGCCAAGTCCAAGGAAGCCGTGGAGGTCATCCAGTACCTCAACAAGAAGCGCAAGACCGACATCCGCGCCGACTCGGGCATCGGCATCAAGCCGATGAGCGCCTTCAATTCCAAGCGCCTGGTGCGCCGGGCCATCCAGTTCGCCCTGGACAAGAAGCGCCGCAGCGTCACCCTGGTGCACAAGGGCAACATCATGAAGTTCACCGAAGGCGCCTTCAAGGAATGGGGCTATGAGCTGGCGGCCAAGGAGTTCAAGGGACGGGTCGTGACCGAGGACGAGGTGGGCAGGAAGCACGGCGGCAAGGCGCCCGAGGGCATGGTGGTCATCAAGGACCGCATCGCCGACAGCATGTTCCAGCAGGTCCTCCTGCGTCCCAACGAATACGACGTCATCGCCACTCCCAATCTCAACGGCGACTACCTTTCCGACGCCTGCGCGGCCCAGGTGGGGGGGCTGGGCATGGCCCCGGGCAGCAACATCGGGGACAAGGCGGCCGTCTTCGAGGCCACCCACGGCACGGCGCCGAAGTACGCCAACCTCGACAAGATCAACCCCGGATCGGTGATCCTCTCCGGCTGCATGATGTTCGAGCACCTGGGATGGGACGGCGTGTCGACGGCCATCCAGGCGGCCATTTCAAAGGCGATCGACCAGAAGACGGTCACCTACGACCTGGCCCGGGGCATGCAGGACGCCCGGGAAGTGAAGTGCTCGGAATTCGGGGACGCCATCATCCGCAACCTGTAGCCTTTTCGCCCGCGCGGCCGGGTTCCCCACGCCGCGGGGAGCCCGGCGCCCTTCATCCACACGCAAACCACTCTCGAGCGGCCATGCGCAAGACCAAGATCGTCTGCACCCTGGGCCCCAGTTCGCGGTCCCAGGAAACCATCGAAAGGATCGCCGAGGCGGGAATGGACGTGGCCCGCCTCAATTTTTCCCACGGCAGCCACCAGGACCACGCCGCCGTGGTGCGGCGGCTGCGGGCCGCCTCGCGCAAGCTGAAGAAGCCCCTGGCCATCCTGGCCGACCTGCAGGGCCCCAAGATCCGCACGGGCCGGATGGCCGGCGGACCGGTGGAGCTGCGCGCGGGGGCCGACTTCACGCTCACCGTCCGCGACGTGGCCGGCGACGAGCGCCAGGCCTCCACGGGATACCGGCACCTTCCCAAGGACGTGCGGCCCGGCGACCCCATCCTGATCAACGACGGCAGGCTGCGCCTTGAGGTGGCCTCGGTGAAGGGGCCCGACGTGCTGACCCGGGTGGTGGTGGGCGGGACGCTGTCGGAACACAAGGGCATCAACCTTCCCGGGGTGAAGCTTTCCACGCCCTCGGTCACCCCCAAGGACCTGGCCGACCTGGACTTCGCGCTGGGCCAGGGGGTGGACTACGTGGCCATGTCCTTCGTGCGCCATCCCAGGGACGTGGTGGGCCTGAAGGCCCGCATCCGCAGGGCCGGGCAGGAGGTTCCCGTGGTGGCCAAGATCGAGCGCCCCGAGGCCCTGGAGCATATCGGCGAGATTTTGCGGGTTTCCGAGGGCATCATGGTGGCGCGGGGCGACCTGGGCGTGGAGATGTCGCCGGAGCACGTTCCCATCCTGCAGAAGGAACTGATCTCGCACGCCAACGGCGCGCAGGTGCTGGCCATCACGGCCACCCAGATGCTGGAATCCATGACCGGCAACCCCCAGCCCACCCGGGCCGAGGCCTCTGACGTGGCCAACGCCATATTCGACGGCACGGACGCGGTGATGCTTTCGGGCGAGACCGCCTCGGGCAGCTACCCCGTGGAGGCCGTGGCCATGATGCACCGGATCTGTGAAGCCGCGGAAAACTCGTGGGAGTATCTCAAGCTGATCTCCCTGCCCAACATCCGCAGGTCGCACTACCATTCAATCCCGGACACGGTCTGCCACGCGGCCCGCGTGGCCGTGGAAGACCTGCATGTCAAGGTGGTCGTCTGCTTCACCCAGAGCGGGGCCACGGCCCGGTACCTTTCCAAGTACCGGCCCGAGGTGCCCATCGTGGCCTTTTCGCCCAGCAAAAGCACGGTTTCCCGGCTGGCGCTCTACTGGGGGACCCGGCCGGTGTACATGCCGGTCATCCGCAAGGCCGAAGACCTCTTCAAGGAGGTGGAAAAGGCCCTCAAACGGGGTGGGGTCGTCTCCAAAAACGACACGGTTTTGATCGTTTCCGGGACCCCCATCGGGGTGAAGGGAAGCATCAATTTCATGAAGGTGCATAAGATTTCATGATTTCAAACCACCCCAAGGGGCCTTGTGTTTTCGGGGGGATGGCGACACAATATTTTGTGGTGTTGGTCACAAACCTGGATTGACTTTTTTTAAACGGGTGTGTTAATATTTTGCCATAATAATGCGACAGCGTTTCAATTTTGAAGGATGCCTGGAAACAGGCGCTTTTGGGGTTAGGGGAAACCAGCAAAATTACTTCTTCCAATTTGAAACTTTTTGCGGAGGCTCGTCTCTTGCAAAGGCTCGTCAGGTCTTGCTTTTTTTGGGTCCCCATTCTGGCCCTTTTCCTGGTTTCCACCAGAGGTTACGGCTTCGCCCAAAATGACATCCCGGATTTCAACCTGGCAAATGAAATCTGGGGAAATCCCCAAAATTACGGGCAGAGCCCCTCCCCGGCGGCGACCTATTTCGCCAACCCCCTGGCCATCGGCATGGGGGCGCGGCCCCTGGGCATGGGCGAGGCCTTCACGGCCATCGCCGACGAGGAATCCGCGGTGTGGTGGAACCCGGCGGGCCTGACCCAGATGGACACCAACGAGGTCCACTGGATGGGCGGCGACCGGGTGATGGTGGACGCGCCCTTCAGCGGCTTCGCCTCGGCCAGCTACATGCTGGACAACCGGATGGTCTTCGCGCTTTCCTACGAAAGGCCCTACCATCCCATCGGCCGCTATCCCAACGTGCTGGGCGGCTCCTACAACTTCAGTTCGCAGGTCTGGTCGGGCGCCGGTCCGGTGGTCATTCCGGGCGGCGGGGGCAGCAGCGTGCCCTTCACCAGCATCACCGATTCGCAGGTCCAGGACTTCCTGGCCGAGGCCTACCGCTACTGGATCAATCCTCCCTTTCAGGAGGACGACTACGTGCTGACCTTCGCCACCCCGCTTTCCGCCGACGAGAATTTCGCCTTCGGCATCAACGTCAAGTACATCAAGAACGACCCGGACTACGTGTACCTTTCTAACAACTCCCTGCTGAACAACGTCTCGGGCTGGGGAGCGGACCTGGGCTTCCTCTACAAGGTGCCCATCATGAACTACGGGCACACGCTCTCCTTCGGCCTTGACCTGCGCGACGTGGCCAGCCAGGTGAAGTTCGACGACGGCAGGGAGATCACCATCCCGCCGGTCAGCACCCTGGGCGTGGGCTGGTCCACCCGCGACTTCTTCCACCACAGCCGCCTGAACATGGACGCGGACTTCTCCTACATCAACGACCCCGGGCTGGACCCCAGCGACAACCACCGCCTGAACCTGGGCGCGGAAATGTGGTTCTTCCACGACCACATCGGGCCCCGGGCGGGCTATTCCTTCCTGTTCGACCAGCCCAACCGGGCCACCGTGGGCATCAGCTTCAAGTACCTCATCTCCCTGGACTACGCCTACCAGTTTCCTGAATTCAACGAGCAGACCGGTTCCCACTGGTTTTCGGTGGTGTTCCACTGGGGCGGACCCAAGCGGTCCATCCCCCTGCCCGACGTCTCGGCCACCGTGGATCCGCCCATCTTCGCCCCGCGCAACGGGGAGGTGGCCACCTTCGCCCTGGCTGCCAAGTCCAAGAACGGCATCGCCCGCTGGACCCTCAACATCCTGAATTCCAACAACGAGGTGGTGAAGACCTACCAGGACATGGGCACCCCCCCGGACCAGATCATCTGGGGAGGGGAAGACAAGACCTACCGGCCCCTTCCTGACGGGGACTACACCTTCCTGTTCACGGCCACGGACAACCTGGGGGCCTCTTCCTCCACCCCTGTCCAGACGCTGAAGATCTACACCCCGCCGGTGCAGCCGGTGCAGGCCCAGGACATCCAGGCCCTGCTGGCCCTCATCAAGAAGCAGCAGACGGACGAGGAGGCGGGCGACCAGCAGGCCCTTGCCCTGGCCCGGACCGGCCTGCGCGCGGCGACCCAGAACCAGACGCTCTTCAACAACCTGCCGGCGGTGTCCAAGGCGCCGGTGGCCCCGGCCCTGGTGACGCCGGCGGCCCAGGCCGCGGCCGCGGCGGGCTCCTTCAGCTATCCCAACACCAACGAGGTTCCTTTCCCCCAGACCACCATCGCCACGGAACCCAACGGCCAGAGGAGCTTCCAGGTGGATTACGTGACCGGGCAGACCATGCCGCGCTACATCCTGGGCGACATCGCCGACATCGTGAGGACCTCGGCCCAGGACGCCGGAAACTCGGTGAACGACTACGACGTGCGGGCCAGGTACGGAAACCGCGTCTTCCGCCTGGTGGCCCCCAGCGACGTGGCCGTGAACTATTCCCGGGGCTTCATCACTGAAAACCAGTTCTTCAACGGGTCCGCGGTGACCCTGGACGGGAATCCGATCAGCCCGAATTACTGAACAGGGAGAAAGGGCAGGCTTTTCAAGGGTTTCAAACCACGCTGGGCAGGGAGGCTCACATGAAAAAATCCGGGTTCCAAACCGCGCGAGCGGTCCTGTGGCTGGCGGCCTGTGCCTGCCTGCTGAGCGTGGGGGCCAGGGCGGCCTTCGACAAGGGGGGCGTGCTGGGGGTGGGAGCCAGGCCCCTGGGCATGGGCGACGCCTTCGTGGCCATCGCCCAGGGCAACGACACCATCAACTGGAACCCGGCCGGCCTGATCCAGGTCCCCCGGATGTCGGTCAACGGCTTTTTCGGCCCCCTGCTCAACGGCAAGGAGGACTACTTCGCCGGGTCCTTTGTCATGCCCTCCTTCGAGGACACGGCCATCGGCTTCGGCATCGTCAGCCTGTACCACAACACCGGCGACCCCCAGACCGACGCCTACGAGAACGACTATGAGCTGAGCTTCGCCACGCCCCTGAACGTGGAGCGCACCGTCAGCTTCGGCGTCAACCTCAAGTTCCTCAACTACCTGTCGCAGGCCCAGGCGACCTACACCGACACCAACGGGCAGCAGCAGACGGTGAAGGCCACGGCCGGCGGTCTGGGCATGGACCTGGGCTTCCTGTACCAGGTGCCGCTGCCGGCCTACGGCAAGAAGATCAATTTCGGCTTCTTCGCCCAGGACCTGGACACGGTCCTGAACTGGCAGTCCGGCTCGCAGGAGCAGGTGCCCCTGATGATCTCGCTGGGCACGGCCTACTGGCTGGACGAGAACATCGTCGTGGCGGCCGACGCCGACTGGTTCAACGACACCAACATCAGCGGCCAGCCCCTGAGCAACCCGCTCTACACGGTCGACGCCAACGGGAATACCGTCGACCAGGTCAGCTCGCTGACGCCCTCCGAGTTCCGCCCCCACCTGGGCATCGAGGGCTGGTTCTTCGACAACCACCTGGGCCTTCGCACGGGCTACACAAGCTTCGTGACCACCTCGGGCCAGATCACAGGCGGCGTCAGCTACAAGACCAAGGACTACGAGCTGGACTACGCCTACATCGGCCACGCGGAACATTTGGGCGACTCGCACCGTATTTCCGCCAGCTACTTCTTCGGGGCCAACAGCAGGGGCGTGCGGGTGGTCAGCCTGGTGCAGCCCCCCACGGGCCTGAAGGTGGCGCCGGCCAACAATTCGGTGAACCTGGTGTGGACGGCCAACCCGGATCCCCACGTGACGGGCTACACCATCTACATGAGCAAGGCGCCCGGAAGGGGCTACATCCCCATCCAGAAGCGCATCAAGGACACCCAGGTGACCATTGACGGGCTGACCAACGGCACGCGCTACTACTTCGTGGTCACCTCGGTCAACGACTCCTGGCCCTCGGTGGAGTCGGCCTATTCGGCCGAAGTCTCGGCCATCCCGGCCCCGATCGTGCCGGGCGCGCCGGTGCTGGGGTCCGGCGCCAGCACCCCCCAGCCGGTGGCCCAGACGGGCGAGATCGTGGTGAAGGGCTGGCTGCCCCCCACGGGCAACATCGCGGGATACAACATCTACATGTCCACCACCAACGGCACGGGGTATTCCAAGGTGAACGACAAGCCGATCACGGCCACCAGCTACACCGTCCACAACCTTCAGCCCGACCAGGCCTACTACTTCGTGCTGACCTCGGTGACGACGGACAATCCGCCGGTGGAATCGAGGCCCTCGCAGGGCTGGTCGCAGATCGCCAAGGTGGCGGGTTCGAATTGAGCGCCCGGGTTTCCTCTCTCTGGGGAGAATGACGCATGATCAACGGCTTTTACACCAGCGCCTCGGGGATGAACGTGCAGCTCGTCAACCAGGACGTGCTGGCCAACAACCTGGCCAACGTCAACACGCCGGGCTACAAGAAGGATTTCACCGTGGTGCAGGCGTTTCCCAACGTGCTGCTCCACCGCATCGACGACAGGGCGGACGCCTCGCCGGTGGCGGTGCCGCCGCCCTGGAGCGCCCAGGCCAGCCCGATGATCGGGGAAATGGGCAAGGGCGCCGAGGTGGCGGGGGTGGTGACGGACTACGCCGACGGCGCCACCATGCAGACCCACAATCCCCTGGACCTGGCCCTGAGGGGGAACGCCATGTTCACCGTGCAGATGCCCGACGGAAGCTACGCCTACACCCGGGCCGGAAACTTCACCCTCAACAGCCAGGACCAGCTGGTGACCCAGGCGGGCCAGCCGGTGATGGGGCGCAGGGGGCCCATCGTCATCCAGCCGCAACAGTCCGGCAGCGTGGTCATCGACGCCAAGGGGCAGGTGACGGTGGACGGCTCGGTGGTGGACAACCTGATGCTGACCACCTTCCAGCAGCCCAACGACCTGGCCAAGCAGGGAAGCGACCTTTACGTCAGCAAGGACGGGGTGGGGCTGACCACCGACCCCTCCCAGCTGACGGCCACGGTGCAGCAGGGCTACCTTGAGAACTCCAACGTTTCGGCCATCCAGGAGATGGTCAACATGATTTCGGTACTGAGGGCCTATGAATCGGACCAGAAGTCCATCATGGCCCAGGACCAGACGCTCAACGCGGCCGTCAACCAGGTGGGCAACCTGAGCGCGACCTGAGGCCTTGGCTGACCGTTCGACCTTCGTTGCGTGCCTCCCGGCCTCGCCGGGCGGCGGTCTCCCGGCCGAGAGGCGGGAAAATAAGGAGGAATCCGGCTTATGTTCAGAGCGATGTATACGGCGGCTTCGGGCATGTACACGCAGCAGTTCAACATGGACGTGTTTGCCAACAATC
>JAJYGY010000294.1 GCA_021790555.1 bacterium | reverse complement strand
TGCACCACGGCCGCAAGACCCTGGTGTGGGAGATCCGCGTGTTCAAGGAAGGCACCCGGCGCCTCCTGGCGGTGTCGACGTCGACCTTCTTCATCATCCCGCCCGCGAAGGCGGCCTGAAAGGCGCGGGTCAGGGCTGGAGCAGGCGCCTGCGCCAGGCCCCGCCCTCCAGCCGGTATTCCACCCTTTCGTGCAGACGGTCGGGCCTTCCCTGCCAGAACTCCATCGCGTCGGGAAAGAGCAGGTAGCCGCCCCAGTGTTCCGGGCGGGCCGGGGAGCGGCCCTTCCATTCCTCCCCGGCCCGGCGCATCCCCTCCTCCAGCTCCTCCCGGGAGCCCAGGGGCCGGCTCTGGCGGGAAACCCGGGCCGAAACCCGGCTCCCCCAGGGCCGGCTCTCCCAATAGGCGTCGGACTCCGCGGCCGCCGCCTTCTCCACCCGGCCCTCGGCGCGCACCTGCCTCTCCAGGGACTTCCAGTGGAAGGCCAGGGCGGCGCGGGGGTTGTCCTCCAGTTCCCTTCCCTTGCGGCTGTCGTAGTGGGTGTAGAAGTGGAAGGCCCCCGAACCCAGGCCCTTCAACAGCACCATGCGCAGCGAGGGCCTGCCCGCCGCGTCCGCGGTGGCGAGGGCCATGGCCTCGGGCAGCAGGGCCTCGGCCCGGCGTGCCTCGTCGAACCAGGACTGGAACTGCCTCAAGGGGTCGGGGTCGAACTCTTCCAGGCTCATGCGCGTCCTTCCAGGGGAGCGGGATTTGGTGAAACCCGCGCGCCGCGCCAAGGGCCTGGACGGCCCCCGGTCCGGCACGCTATCATGGTCGGGTCCTTTTGCTCGGGGAGTGAAACCGAATGGCGAGGAAACAAGGGCGGAAAATGCTGCCGGGCGCCCTGCTGGTGCTGGCGGCCTGGATGGGCCTTCCCTCCCTCCTGGCGGCCGGCTGGCTGCCCTTCCTGAATTCCAAGCAGGGGCAGCGCTACGTCCCGCCCACCCCGGTTCCCACGCCCACGCCCTGCATGCGCTGCGTGCCCCACGTGCTTTTCAGCTATCCTTCCGCCCACCAGGTGGTGCGGATTCCCTACGACCCGCTCAACGAAAACTACGACTCCACGGACCCGGATTCCCGCCTGGTGGTCAGCCTGATCTTCGACCAGGACATGGACACCCCCAGCGTCGACCAGGCCGTTTCCGTGAACCCGGCCTGCTCCTATGCGGTTCTGTGGTCCGGCCGGCGGCGCCTCAGCCTGGGCTTCTCCACCATGCCCGGGGCGGATCCCCAGCACGCCCAGCCCCTGCCCTTCGGCAAGAACCTGGTGCTGAGCCTGGGGGCCGGGGCCATGGCCTTCAACGGCATGCACCTGGCTCCCTATACGCTGACCTTCACCACCGGTGGCTTCGAGACCCTGCGCGTCAACGGCGACCTCCCCTCCAGCTACATCCCGCTTTCGCTGGACTTCAACGGCCCCGTGGACCCGAACCAGAGCCTGGCCGGAAAGCTGAAGAACGACGCCGGGCTGGACCTGCGCCTTTCCAGGGACTGCTGCGACCCGGCCGACGAGGCCAGGCTCTCGGCCGTGGGCTTGGTCAAGCCGGCCACGGCCTACCACTTCACCGCCCTGCCCGGCATCCGTTCCACCGGCGGCCAGGCCACGGCCAACACGGCCCAGGCCACCGTCACCAGCGCGCCCCTCAGCTGCTCCATCGCCGCTCCGGTGTGCGCCCGCTGCCCCGTCACGCTGGACTTCAACTACCCCATGGACCACGCCGCCGCCGAGCGGGCCGTCTCCATCTCCCCCCGGCCAAGGGGAAGCGAGCTATGGGTGGCGTCCCCCTGCGAGGACGAGCTGGAAATCTTCGGCCTTCAGTCCGGCCTCAGCTACAACGTGTCGGTGAGCACCTCGGCCCAGGCCGCCTCGGGCGGGCGCCTGGACGCCCCCCGCCAGCTCATCTTCGTGGCCCCCTAGCCCTCCTCCCCCGTTTTCCGCATCCGGGCGGCGAAGAACCCGTCCATGTTGTCCTGCCCCGGCCAGGTCCGGAAGAACCCCTCCGACGTCACCAGGTCCTCGGAAAGGAACTGCGAGGCCCGCTCGAAGGCGAAGCCCGGCGTCTCCTTCAGGAAGCGGCGCACCACGTCCTCGTTTTCCTCCTCGGCCAGGGTGCAGGTGGCGTAGACCAGCACCCCGCCCGGCTTCAGGTAGCGGGAGGACGCGGCCAGCAGGCCCGCCTGCCTTTCGGCGTGCTGGGCCACGGCCTCGGGCTTCAGCTGCCAGCGGGCCTCCACGCGGCGCCGCAGCACCCCCAGCCCCGAGCAGGGGGCGTCCACCAGCACCCCGTCCATCTTCCCCAGCATCTCCTGGCGCGGATAAAAGGCGTCGCGCACCTCGTGGCGCAGCTGGGGCAGGCCCAGCCGCCGCGCCGAAAGGGACAGCTTTTCCAGCGCCGGGGCCTTGCGGTCGAAGGCCCAGACCGCGCCGCCGCGCCCGGTCAGCTCGGCCAGGTGGGTGGCCTTGCCCCCCGGCGCGGCGCAGGCGTCCACGATCTGCCAGCCCTGCTTGGGGGCCATCAGCAGGCCCAGCATCTGCGAGCTCTCGTCCTGGACGAAAAAGTGCCCCTCGTTGAAGCCCGGCATGCGCCGCACGTCGCCGCCGCCCTTGACGCGCAGGCCGTAGGGGGAATAGCGGCAGGCCTCCACGTGGTAGCCGGCCTGGTGCAGGCGCCCGGCCAGCTCGTCGCGCCGGATCCTGCCCAGGTTGGCGCGCAGGGTCAGGGGGGGCGCCTGGTTGCCGGCCGCCATCATGTCCCTGGCCTTTTCAAACCCGTAGGTCTCCACCCAGCGGCGGGCCAGCCACAGGGGGTGCGAATGGGAGACGGCCATGGCGGCCACCGGGTCCAGCGGGAGGGCGGGCAGCTTGTCCTCGTGCTTCAGCCGGCACAGCTCCCGGAGCACGCCGTTGACGAACTTCACCACGCCCTCGTGCCCGTAGGACTTGGAAAGCTCCACGGCCGTGTCCACCGCCGCGGATTCCGGGACGCGGCTGAGCTCCAGGATCTGGTAGAGGGCCAGGCGCAGCAGGTTGCGCACCCAGGGCGAAAGCGCCTCCAGGGGGCGGTGGCAGGTCTTGCCCAGGTAGTAGTCCAGGCGGCCCAGCTGGCGCAGCGTGCCGTAGACCAGTTCGGTGGCCAGGCCGGACTCCTCCTCGGGATAGGCGTGGCGCTTGAGGGCCTCGTCCAGGATGTCCTTGGCGCGGAAATCCGAGCCCTCCACCTTCACCAGGACCTTCAGGGCCGTTTCACGGGCGTCGGGAATCCTGGCCGGCGCGGGGGCCTCCTGGCCGGTTTTGGGTTGTTCCTGTGGCGGCATGAAATCCCTTCCAGTGCTTGTGGCCGGGCCACAAAAAAACCCGCTCCCCGCGCGGCCCGGGAAGATCCTGCCGCGCGGGGGTCGGGGTCTGGCCGTCCGGGGTCATCCCTCGCGGAGTTCCTGGTCCAGCCTTTCCAGCGCGGCGACGCGCTCCTCCATGGGGGGATGGGTGGAAAACAGCCCGGCCAGCCCCCGTCCGGAAAAGGGGTTGGCGATCATCAGGTGCGCCGTGGCCGGTTTGGCCCCCTCCAGGGGAGCCCTCTCCACGCCCCGGGAGATCTTGCGCAGCGCCCCGGCCAGCCAAAGGGGATGGCCGGTCAGCACGCCGCCGCTCCGGTCCGCCTCGTACTCGCGTGAACGCGACACCATCATCTGGACGAGCATGGCCACCAGGGGCGCCAGCAGCATCAGCAGCAGGCCGGAAACGGGGCTGCCGCCTTCCCGGTCGTCGCGCCCCCCGCCGAAAAAGCCCCCGGCCATGAAGGGCAGCCAGGAGATGGCGCTGGCCACCCCGGCCGCGATGGTGGCGGTGAGCATGTCGCGGTTCCTCACGTGCGACAGCTCGTGGCTCAGCACCCCCTCCAGCTCGTTCCGGTCCAGCATCTGCAGGATGCCGCGGGTCACCGCCACCACGGCGTGCCCGGGGTCGCGGCCGGTGGCGAAGGCGTTGGGCTGGTCCGAATCCACCAGGTAGATCCTGGGCATGGGAAGGCCGGCCTTGCCGCTCAGCCGCCGCACGATTTCGTGGAGTTCGGGAGCCTGGGATTCGGACAGGGGCTGGGCCCCGTAGGAGGCCAGGACCATGCTGTCCGAAAACCAGTACATGCCGAAATTGATGCCCAGGCCGAGCACGAAGAGCATGACCATGGCCGGTCCGGAAAGCCGGAAGGCCGCGCCCACGGCCAGCAGCAGCAGCATGAGGAACAGCATCAGCAGGAATGTCTTGAAGTTGTTCATGGCGGCATCTCTCCGACGTGGCCCGGCCTCAAGGGCGGGCCGCCTCCGGCGGTATCGAGTATCCTGGAAAATTCGCTGGGGTCCGCCGGGATGGCCCCGGGGAAAGGACGCGCGCCGGGCCGGCCAAGTTTCGGCCCCGCGGGGAAGCTTCGCCGCTCTAGCCGGCCAGGAAGGCGCCCGAAAGCACCTTGTGCTGGGGCAGCGGCAGGTCCCCCTCCCCTTCCGGCGCCTGGACCCCGGGTTGAAGCAGCAGGTCCAGGCTGAAGGAGTCCCCGTCCGGGACGTATTCCACCGCTGTGAAAATGGAGGCCAGCGAGGGGTCCAGGCCGCCCAGGGGCTCGGCCGGGCCCTCCCCGGGCCGCTCGTCGCACAGGCGGAAGAGCACGCGCGCCCCCTCCACCTGGCAGGAAAGCCGCAGCCGTCCCCCGGCGCCGCCGGACATCCGCCGCGCCGCCGCGGCCAGGGCCAGCTGCAGCCGGCTGAGGGCCTCGCCCTCCATGGCGCATCCGGAAACGGCCAGGAAGCGCAGCAGCAGGGCCGTGAAGGGGGCGCCGGCGGGCAGGTCCAGGTCCATGCGGTGGCTTGCGGTAGGATTCAAAGGCGGCTCCCGGGTTTCTCCGGCCTCAACCGGCGCTGTCCCCAAGCAGGTTCATCACGAAGCTTCCCAGGATGTCCTCATCCTCCTGCTTCAGGGCCAGGAAGGTGATGCCGCAGTGGTGGTCCCCCCCGCCCTCGCGGCACCACACCACCTCGGCGAAGGCCTTCACCGGGCTGGCCAGGTTGGGCAGGCTCAGCTCCAGCTTGACCAGGTCGTGCTTCCTCAGGGCCGCCTTGGTGACCAGGGCCAGGCCACCGGCCGACACGTTGGTGGCCTCGGAAACCTGCTTCTCCCTTGCCTCGGCAAGGGCCTGGCGGGCCTCCTCGCCCCGGCTCAGGCGCTTGAACTTGACGGGAAGCGTCACGGTCACCCGGGGGTGCTTGCGCTTTTCCATCACCAGCTGCGCGTTGTCCATGGCGGCGCCTCAGCCCCCGTGCGTCTGGACGAAGCGCTTGATGCTGTGCTCGTCGGCTTCGTTCAGGATGATGAGGAACCGGATGCCGGCGCGGTGGCCCTCGGCCCCGGGGTCCTGCGTCACCCACATCACCTCGGCCAGGGCCCGGGTCAGCCGCTGGGAGCGTGGCAGGCTCATCTCCATCTTCAGGTAGTCGCCCTTGTTGAGGGCCAGCCGGGTGGTCAGCGAGATGCCGCTCATGCTGATGTTGATGGACTTGCCGTCGTCGAAGAGCTGCTTGGCGTCCACCAGCTCCTTGACCACCTTGCGGTTGATCACCTTGTACTTGACCGGCACCTCGACCTCGACGCGCTTGTGGCGGCGCTTGTCGGCTCCATCCCCCATGTTCATCTTGCCGATTTCCATAGTGCCTCCAAGATTGCCCCGCCGGCGCCGCCTCGCGGAGGCCTGGCCCGGTGTCTGGCGCGTTCCGGGATTCAAACCCCCGGAAGGAACCTCGTCCCCGGAGCCACCGCGTGGCCCCGGCCGTACTCGGCCGCCCCCATCACCCGCCCTCCGGCGGCCTGAACTTCCTCCACCCAGACGCTTCCGCCCCCGCCGCAGGCCACCCGCCACCCCCGGGGGGAGACCTCCAGCAGGCTCCCGGGCTCGCCCGCGCCGGATTCCGGCCCCGGCCAAACCGCGTGAAGCTTCAACACCGGCCCGCCTTCGCCCACCCGGCAGGAGAAGCCGGGCCATCGGCGGAAGGCCCGGCAGCGGCCGGAAAGCTCGCGGGCCTGGAGCCGGAAATCCGCGGCCCCGTCCTCCTTCCTCAAGATCGGGGCCCGGGTGGCCAGGCTCTCGTCCTGGGGCACGGCCTTCAGCGAGCCGGCCTCGAGGCCCCGCAGGGCCTCCACCAGCAGGCGCGCCGCCATGGCGGCCAGGCGCCCGGTGAGGCTTTCAAGGTCGTCCCCCTCGTCCAGGGGCGTGGACTCCCGCAGGAGCATGTCGCCCGCGTCCATGCGCTCGACCATGCGCTGGATGGTCACGCCCGTCTCGGATTCCCCCCGGGCCAGGGCCCAGGCGATGGGCGCCGCGCCCCGGTACTTGGGCAGCAGAGAGGCGTGCGCGTTGACGCAGCCCAGCCTGGGCGAATCCAGCAGCGCCCCGGGAAGCATCTGCCCATAGGCCACCACCACCCCGAGGTCCGCCTCCAGGGAGGCCAGGCGCCGCCAGGCGGCCTCCTCGCGTATCTTTTCGGGCTGGAACACCTCCAGCCCCAGCCTTTGGGCGGCCTCCTTCACGGCCGGGGGCCGCACCTGCTGGCCCCGTCCACGGGGCCGGTCGGGCTGGCACACCACCTGGGCGATCTGGTGCCCCTGGAGGGCCAGGGCCTCCAGGCCGGGCACGGCGAAGGGGCCGGTTCCCATGAAGAAGATCCGCAAGGTCATCCCTTCCCGTCTTTCAGGGCCCGCTCGGTCTCCTTCTTCAGGGCCTTCAGCTTGCCCGAAATCAGCGCCTTGGAGGTCATGCGCAGCCGGTCCACGAAGAGCACGCCGTTGAGGTGGTCCACCTCGTGCTGCAGGGCCTTGCCCAGCAGGCCGTCCGAGGCGACCTCCAGGGGGCGGCCTTCCAGGTCCAGGGCCTTCACTCGGCAGAAGCCGGCGCGCAGGGCCTTGGCCCGGATGTCGGGGATGGAAAGGCAGCCTTCCTCCTCCTCCACCTCTCCGCCTGTCTCCATGATGACGGGGTTGAGAAGCACCAGGGGTTCGGGTTTCTCCCTGCCTCCCACGTCGATCACCACCACCTGTTTAAGCAGGCCGACCTGGTTGGCGGCCAGCCCCACCCCGTCGGACTGGTACATGGTCTCGAACATGTCCCGCACCAGGGGCTTCAGGGAGGGATCCTTGGGATCCACGGGCTGGGCCTTCCTCTTAAGGCGCGGGTCCCCATACTTGACGATCGGAATCAAGGCCATTCGCCGGTCATTCCACTAAATAAAATCCCGTTCAGGGAGTCCAATAAAGCAAAAAATTCAAAGGGTTGCCTGGACTATAGCACAGATGCCCAGGGGCTTCAATGCGCCCGATGCGGGGGTAGTGCATCAGTTTGGCTTTTCGGCCTCGAATTGGTCTATCAGGGCCACAATGTCGGCCATTTCCCAAAGCTTGTCTGTAAGGCCAGCGGCTTGAGCCGGGGTAACTCTCAGGCTGCTATGGATGCGGACAAAGTTGTAAAACATGAAGTAGAGGGCCAAGGCGCAATAGTGGTTCTCAAGCTTCTTGGAGAAGGCGTTGGTTAACCGGGTGAACCGGCGCATACCCATTCGCATATTGAGGTTTTGGCGCTCAACATAGGACGTGCTGATGTGGGCCTTATCCGGGTGGCCCGTGATCCGGTCCTTTGTGGCCCCTGTGCAGGGGGCGGGGCTGTAACGAGTTTGCGGACCTTCCGGGGCGGCCCCATAGGTCTTGACCAGCATGGCATAGTCAATGTTGTTTCCAAAGGCATTGCTCACCGCTTCCAAGTAAGCCTTGTGGCCGTCCGTGGTAAGTTGAACCCGGTTTGAAAGACGCTCTTGGAGGTCATTCATAAGAAGCATGGCCGTGTTCGCCGTTCGGTCCCCCACCAGGTAACTGATAATAAGCTTGCTATCCGCGTCTATGGCTGTCCACGTCCAAACGTCCCCGGCCCCTTTCAAGTCCTTTTCAACCGCTGTTTTTTCCTTGGCGTAGCAGAAAGACCAAATTTCATCACACTGGACGCGCTTGGTTTGAAGGGCTTTAACGTTCTCAAAGTGATAGGCCGCACAGGCCCGGCCAGCATCCACCAAGAGCTTGACGACCGTGTTGAAAGAGATTCCTACCACACGGGCAACCGATCGCATGGAAGAACCCTCGCAAAGCATCTGGAGGACTTGAACTCTCTTTTGTAGGGGCAGTTTGTTCATGCCCTTAGTATATGAACTTATTGCTTGAGTGTCAAGCATTATTTTCAGTTACGAATGGACAAAAAAGAGGACCAATTAAGGCCCCCTTTAATCTGATGCTAAACCTTTGCCGTTCCCTTTTCCGAAGAACTTCCGTCTGGCCAGACAGTAATGCCTTTTCCAGGAATACTGTCCCATGGGGCATTATTCTC
>JAJYGY010000354.1 GCA_021790555.1 bacterium | reverse complement strand
GAACTTGTCCTCGTAGGTGACCTGCTCCCTGCAGTCCGGGCAGACGGCCTTCACCAGGCGCTGGGCCACGATCATGATCAGGGTGGTGCCCAGGTAGAAGGGCTGGATGCCCATGTCCACCATGCGATTGATGGTGGAGGGCGCGTCGTTGGTGTGCAGGGTGCTGATGACGAGCTGCCCCGTCATGGCCGCCTTGATGGCGATGTCGCCGGTCTCCAGGTCGCGGATTTCACCCACCATGACGATGTTGGGGTCGCAGCGCAGGAAGCTCTTGAGGGCCGCGGCGAAGGTCATGCCGATCTCTGGGTTGACGGGCACCTGGTTGATGCCGGGCAGTTGGTACTCGATGGGGTCCTCGGCCGTCATCACGTTCTTCTTGGGGTCGGCCACGTTGGTCAGGGCCGAGTAAAGCGTGGTGGTCTTCCCGGAACCCGTGGGGCCCGTCACCAGGATGATGCCGTAGGGCGTGCGGATGGCCTTGTTGAAGCGCTCCAGGTCGAAGGGGTCGAACCCCAGCTTGGTCAGGTCGGTCTGCAGGTTCTGCTGGTCCAGGATGCGCATGACGATCTTTTCGCCCCACTGAACCGGGCAGGTGGCCACGCGCAGGTCGATCATGCGGTCCTTCACCTTGATCTTGATGCGGCCGTCCTGGGGCTTGCGGCGCTCCATGATGTTCAGCTTGGCCATCACCTTGAACCGGGCCGTGATGGCGCGCTTCATGCTCGGCGGGGGCGAGGGCTGCTCGATGAGGGTGCCGTCGATGCGGTAGCGCACCACGAACTTTTTCTCGTAGGGCTCCACGTGGATATCGGAGACGCGCCTGGCCACGGCCTCGTTGATGATGGCGTTGCACATCTTGATGACGATGGAGTCGTCCGGGCTTTCGGTGCCCAGCTCCTCCTCCTTCTTTTCCTCCATGATGTTGAGCTCGCCCGCCTCCTCGTTGGCCGCGGCGACGATCTCCTTCATGTTGTATTCCTGGGGCGGCGGGGCCGGGTTGGCCGCCTGGTACGAGGCGGGGGCCCCGCTGGGGGCGGCGCTGCGCTCGGGGGCCTGGGGCGCCTGGCCCAGGGCGGCCAGCTGCCCGTAGTAGTGCTCCACCGCGATCTTGATGTAGGATTCCGGGGCGACGACGAATTCGACGGTGAGGTTGGTCTTGAACTTGATTTCCTTGGCCAGGTTGCCCAGCTCGGATTCGGTGGGGTCGACCACCGCCGCCACCAGGCTGCCGCCCTTGCGGCGCAGGGGAAGGGCCGTGTGCTTGGTGGCCGTGTCCTGGGTGATGACCTTGAGGGCCTCGGGGTCCACCTCGGCCGAGGAGAGGTCCACGTACTCCACGTTCTGGGCCATGGCGATGAAGCGGGACACCTCCTCCTCGGACACGGCCCCCAGCAGCGCCAGATGGAAGCCCAGCGAGCCCCCCTGCTTGGCCTGGTTGGCCTGGGCCTGGGCGAGCTGTTCCTGGCTGATGATCTTCTCGTCCACCAGCATCTGGCCTAGGTTGAAGCCGATATCGACCGCCATGCCGACCTCCCGTCTGAAGGGACCATGGGTGCCCCGGAATGCACGCGCGACGCGGAAACCGGCGCGACTAAAATAGCACAGGGTCCGAAATCCGGTCAATCACAGGAAGGGCTTGGGGATTGACGGCCGGGGCGGGCTCGCTGAAAATGCGCCGGTTGCTCCTTCCTTCCTTTCGAGGGGCCTTCCCGAGTGCTCTTGAAAACCCTTTCCCTTCTCCGCCGCCTGCTGCTGTGCGCCGGGCTTTTCATGGTTCCGCTGACCTTCTGGCTGCCCGCGCACGAGGTCTTCGAACAGCCCAAGACCGTGGTCTTCCTGGTCTACACCCTGGCCCTGGCGGCCGCCTCCCTGCCGCTTCTCCCGCGTCCGCTGCCGCGCCGGAAGCGGGCCTGGCTCTGGCCGGCCCTGGGTCTGGCCCTGGCCGTGGGCCTTTCCATCCTCAACGGCTGGCGCCTGCTTCCGGCCGACCCCTGGATCAGCCTGGAACACGCCGCGCCCCTGTGGGCCTGCGCCTTCACCGCCCTGGTGCTGGTCGTGGAGGACGACACCGTGTTTTCGCGGGCCCTGTGGTGCATGGCCGTGACCGCCTGCCTGGTGGCCTTCTACGGCCTCATTCAGTTCCTGGACCAGACCCTGGGCCGCTCCCTGGGCATCCCGCTGGACCTGGTGCGCTGGACCAGCTTCGGGGTGACGCGGATCTATTCCACCATGGGCAATCCGGACTACATGGCGGCCCTGTTCTCCATGCTCATCCCGCTCTTCGCCGGGATGGGGCGACGGAACCTGCTGCTGGACTTCCGCTCGGCCATGACCACGGCCGCCCTGGCCCTGCTGGCCATCCCCGCCCTGCTGCTGCTGGCCACGGGCTACACCTCCGGCCTGCACGCCTACGTCGCCTGGGCCCTGTTCTGCCTTGTCCTCCTGGCCCTCATCCGGCTCCTGAAGCCGGCCCAATGCTGGCTGGCTCTGCTGGCCCTGCTGGCCCTGCTCATCCTGGCGGCCCAGGGCCGGGGCGCCTACCTGGCCCTGGCCGTGGCGGTGGGGGGCTTCCTGCTGGGGCTTTGGAAATTCGGGGGCCGCGAGGTCTTCCGGCGCCACCGCGGCCTTTTCCTGGGAGGGGTCTCGGCCTCGGCCGGCCTGGTGCTGGGCCTGGCGCTGCTGGTGGCGGCCAGGGCCGCCTGCCCCGACCTGGGCCTGCTCCGGGTCGTCCCCTTCCGTTCCGGACTGCGGCTGGCCGATTCCCTGGCCGGGCGCCTGGAGACGGCCGGAAACCCCCTGAACGACGCCAACGTGGTGCGCCTGTTCTACTACCGCGCGGCGCTTCAGCTCTTTCGGCGCCATCCCCTGCTGGGCGTGGGCTACGGCAACAACGCCCTGTACACGGCCGGGGCCCAGAGCGTCATCTGGAAACGCTGGCAGGCCGCGGGCAACCCCCGCGCCGGCCTGGTGGAGCCGCACGTGGAGCTCTACACCCACAACGACCTTCTGCAGAACCTGGCCGAAAGCGGGCTTCTGGGAACCCTGGCCTACCTTTTCTTCTGGGGCTTCTTCTTCCGGCGCGGATGGAAAATCCTGGCCCGGGACGGGCTGAAGGCGGCCGGCCTGCCGGTCCTTGGCCTGATGGCCATGGGGGCGGCCTTCTGGACCAACTCCCTGCTGAACTTCCCCTGGCGCGTGCTGGCGTCCCTGCAGCTCTGCTGGTTCGGCTACGCCCTGATGGCGCGCCTGGAGGACTGGTCGCTGCGGTCCGCCTCCGGGCCCACGGCGGCTCCGGGATGGGGGTGGGGCCGGCCCCAGGCCGCCCCGGCGGAACCGGCCGCGGCCCCGCGCTGGCTGCTTCCCGCCACGCTCGCCACCGCCCTGCTGGCCCTGCTGGCCGCCAGCATCCCGGCGCGCTGGTTCACCGCCAGCCTGCTGATGAAGAAGGGCGACCAGTACCGCGAGGCGAACCAGGCCGCCCCCTCCCTGGCCTTCTACGAAAAGGCCGACCAGGTGGGAGTTTCAGGCACCCAGGCCGTGGAGGAATACCTGTATCTCGGAAGCATGGAGAACGTGGCCGGCCATCCCGACAAGGCCATCCAGTACTTCAACCAGGGGGTCCGGATCTACCCCGACTTCATCGAGGCCCACTACAACCTGGGCTACACCTACCTGGGCCTGTACCAGGCCGACCCCAGGGCGAACCTGGCCGACCGGGACCTGGCGCTCGGGGAATTCAACCGCGTGCTGGACATCGACCCGCGCTATACCAACGCCCTCAACAACCTGGGCAACCTCTACTTCGACATGCGCCAGCTGGACAAGGCCAGCCAAGCCTACCGGACCCTTCTGCGCTACCAGGACAATCTGTACCAGGCCCACTACAACCTGGCCGCGGTCTACCTGCTGCAGGGCGACAAGGCCGGGGCCGAAAGCGAGTTTTCCAAATGCCTGGAGGACAACCCCTCCTACGCGCCGGCCAGGGCCTGGCTGGCCAAGCTGAAGGCCATGCCCCGGGGCGCGGCCCTGCACTTCCACTGACCCCTTCTTTGGAGGCAAGATGATCTTCTTCTTCCTGTTCGTCGCCTTCCTCTTTTTCCTGTTCTTCTCGGTGCTGGGCTGGGGAGCGGTGCTCTACAACCGCCTGGTGCGGGGCCGCCAGGAGGCCGAGAACGCCTTCAGCCAGATCGACGTGCAGCTGAAGCGCCGCCACGACCTCATCCCCAACCTGGTGGAGACGGTCAAGGGGGTGATGAAGTTCGAGCAGACCACCCTCAGCCAGGTCGTCCAGGCAAGGTCCCAGGCCGTGGCGGCCCCCAACCTGGACGAGAGGCTGAAGGCCGAGGGCCAGCTTTCCGGATCGCTGGGCCGCCTGCTGGCCGTGTGGGAGAAATACCCGGACCTGAAGTCCAACCAGAACGCCTCCCAGCTCCAGGAGGAGCTGACCACCACCGAGAACAAGATCGCCACTTCGCGCGGCTTCTACAACGACGTCACCACCAACTACAACATCCGGTTGCAGGAATTCCCCGCCAACCTGGTGGCCGGAGCCTTCGGCTTCCGCACCCGCCCGCTCTACCAGGTCCCCGAGGCGGAAAAGGACGCCCCCGAAGTCAAATTCTAGGCCCCGTCCCATGGGGAGTTCCATGGAAAACGCCGATCCCGTTTCCCTGCTGAAGCGCGTCTTCGGGTATTCGTCCTTCCGCGGCCGGCAGGAGGCCGTCATCCGCCACGTCATGGGCGGGGGGTCCTGCCTGGTGCTGATGCCCACCGGCGGGGGCAAGAGCCTGTGCTACCAGGTGCCGGCGCTGCTGAAACCCGGCCTGGGGCTGGTGGTCTCGCCGCTCATCGCCCTGATGCAGGACCAGGTGCAGGCCCTGCGCCAGAACGGGATTCCGGCCGCCTTTTACAATTCCACCCTGGCCGCCGGCGAGAAGGACGAGGTGCGTCGCCTGGCCCGCGCCGGCGAGCTGAAGCTCCTCTACGCGGCCCCCGAGACCCTCAGCATCCCGGATTTCCGCGATTTCCTGGACGGGCTTCCTTTAAGCCTGCTGGCCGTGGACGAGGCCCACTGCGTGTCCCAGTGGGGGCACGACTTCCGGCCCGACTACCTGCGCGTCGCCGAACTGCGCCAGTCCTTCCCCGGCCTTCCCCTGGTGGCGCTCACCGCCACGGCCGAGCCCCACACCCAGGACGACATCCGCCGGCGCCTGGGGCTGGAGGCCGCGCCGGTCTTCGCCTCCAGCTTCGACCGCCCCAACATCCACTACCAGGTCACCCTGAAGGAGCGCGGGAGGGAGCAACTGCTGGACTTCATCCGCTCGCGCCACGCCGGCCACAGCGGCATCGTCTACGTGCTCAGCCGCAGGAAGGCCGAGGAGACCGCGGACTTTCTTTCGGGCCGGGGCCTGGCCGCGCTTCCCTACCACGCCGGCATGGAGGCCGCCCAGCGCCAGCGCCACCAGGACCGCTTCCTGCGCGAGGAGGGCCTGGTGATGGTGGCCACCATCGCCTTCGGCATGGGTATCGACAAGCCCAACGTGCGTTTCGTGGCCCACCTGGACCTGCCCAAAAGCCTGGAATCCTACTACCAGGAGACCGGCCGCGCCGGGCGCGACGGCGAGCCGGCCTCGGCCTGGATGGCCTATTCCCTGGGCGACGTGGTGCAGCTGCGCCAGATGATCCAGTCCGGCGAGGGCGACGAGGCCCGCAAGCGACTGGTGCAGGGCAAGCTGAACCTGATGCTGGGCTTCGCCGAGGCCGTGGGCTGCCGCCGCCAGGCCCTGCTGCGCTATTTCGGCGAGGCCCACCCCGGCGGCTGCGGCCGCTGCGACAACTGCCTGGCGCCCCCCCGGACCTGGGACGCCACCGTGGCCGCGCAAAAGGCCCTCTCCTGCGTGGCGCGCACGGGCCAGCGCTTCGGGGCCGGACACCTGATCGACGTGCTTCTGGGCAGGGAGACGGAACGGGTGGCGGGCCTTGGCCACGCCCGCCTGAGCGTGTTCGGCGTGGGCAAGGAGTTGAAGGAGAAGCAGTGGTATTCGGTGTTCCGCCAGCTGGCCGCCGCGGACCTCCTGGCCGTGGACCTGGAGGGCTACGGCACCTTCCGGTTGAACGAAAATTCCTGGGGGATCCTGAGGAAGGGCCGCGAGGTCCAGCTGCGCGAGGACCCCGACCGCAAGGCCCGCCGGGAAAGCCGGCAGGAGGCCGCCCCGACGGCCTGGGACGAGGGCCATGCCGCGGCCTTCGAGTCCCTGCGCGAACTGCGCCTGCGCCTGGCCCGCGAGAGGAACCTGCCCCCCTACGTGGTCTTCCACGACGCCACCCTGCGCGAGATGGTGCTGCGCCGGCCCTCCAGCCTGGCCGAGATGGCGCGCGTCCCCGGCGTCGGCGAGGCCAAGCTCAAGAACTACGCCCCCGCCTTCCTAGAAGCCCTGCAGCGGGCCCTTCCGCCGGGCGGGAGCTAAGGGCGGTCACTCCACCGCCGTGCTGGGGCACATCTTGTTGAAGGCGCAGAACCTGCAGGACATGTAGTCGGGCCTGGCCTCGAACCGGGCGGAGCGGATGCCCTGGATGGCCTCCTCGATCTCCTTCTTTTTTGAATCCAGGTATTTGGCGTCGGGCTCGAGCGAAGCCACCAGGCCCGATTCCAGGAAGTGAAGTTCCAGCCGGTCCGGCAGGCTCCCCTCCATCTCCCGGTATCCCAGGGCGTAGATGGCCAGCTGCAGGCTCTTCTTCACCTCGTCGCGGGCCTTCCTGTCCTCGAAGACGTTGCTGGTCTTGTAGTCGCAGATGGTCACCTTGCCGTCGGCGTCCCTGTCCACCCTGTCCATGCGGCCCTCCAGGCGGGTGTGGGGGCCGAAGGCCGCCGAAAAGGGCTTCTCCACCCACAGGGGCACCCGGCCGGACTTCTCCTGGCCCTCGTAGAAGGCCTCCAGCCTCTCCTCGCCCCGCTTCAGGCGCTCCTCCTCGTGCTCGCGCGAATGGAAGCCCTCGGCGCTCCAGGCCTCGCGGAAGGCGGCCTTCAGTTCGGCCGGCCCGAAGGGGATCTTTTCCATGCGGGCCTGGTGGTAGGCCTGCACGGCGTGGTGCATGGCCTGGCCGTAGACGATGGAATGGCTCAGCGGCGCCTTCAGCCCCAGCACGTGGATGAACTTGTACTTCAACGGGCAGGTGAGGTAGTCGTCGATGCGGTAGTAGCTCAGCTTCAGGGGCGCGTTGCCGGGCAGCGGGCGGGAAAGCGCCGCGGCCTCCCCGGAGGGCGGGGGCGAATGCCGGGCCAGGCGCTCCTCGGCCGAAAGACGCTGGGCCTCGGGCTCCTCCTTGGGCAGGTCCAGGGCCTCGGTGAGGAAGGAGGACCGCTTCCACAGGCGGCTGCCGCCGTGGTCGCGCGAATAGGAAAGCCGCAGCTCCTCGCGGGCCCGGGTGAGGGCCACGTAGAAAAGGCGGCGCTCCTCGGCCCGGTGGGCGGCCTTGAAGTCCACGCCGGAGGGAAGGAATTCCCCGGGCAGGGAAAGCGCCGGGGCCTTGGCCGGCGGCGGAAAGTGGTTCTCCTCCAGCCCGGGGACGAAAACCACGGGCCACTCCAGGCCCTTGGCCTTGTGGACGGTGCTGATGGTGACGGCGTCGGCGTCCAGGTCGGCCTCGGCGGCCGGCGGGTCCTCGGATTCCTCGATGAGGTCGTCCAGGGTCTCCACCACGCGAAGCAGGCGGTTGGAGGCTCCCAGGCGGTCCAGGCCCCTCAGCCGCTCCAGGAACCGCGCCAGGTTTCCCAGGCGCGCCTCCCCCTCGGCCGCGCCCTGCCGGGCCAGGCGGCGCAGGGTGCCGCTCTCCTGCAGGAAGCGGTAGACCAGCTCGGGGATGCCCTCCTCGCGCGCCAGCCCGGAGTAGCGCTGCAGGTCGGAAAGCCCGCGTTGCACCGATTCCCAGGCCTCCGGGTCCAGCTCCCAGTCCTCGCCCTGGCGTCCCAGTTCGGTGCGGGTCAGCACGGAATGGAGGCTGCGGTGGCGCCGGCGGGCCTGGTTGACCAGAACCTGCAGGTCCGACACCGGGGCCCGGTACACGTCGCCGCACAGCAGGTCGAAGAGGCTCAGGTCGTCGGAGGGGTCCGCCAGGGACCGCAGAAAGGAGAGGCACAGGCGCACCTCCCTCTGGCGGTACAGGCCCCGCTGGCCGGTGAAGCGGCAGGGCAGGCCCAGGGCGCGCAGCGACTTCAGGATCTCCTCGGCCTGCCGGTTGCCGCGCACCAGCACGGCGAAGTCCCGCCAGGGCCGCCCCGCCCTTCCCTTGTCCTGGATGGCGCGGGCGATGGCGTCTGCCTCGCTGCTGGAGCGGTCGAAGGCCGTGAAATACACCGACTGTCCCGCCCGGGCGGCCGAGGGCCCCGAGGCGCGCAGGCGCTTGTCCAGGCCCTCGCGCGCCTCCAGTCGCTCGGGATTGTTGAACTGG
>JAJYGY010000032.1 GCA_021790555.1 bacterium | reverse complement strand
CATGGGTCGGGATCACTTTGTTTCGCACAATTCGCTTGGTCAATCCGTCAAAAAGAAGTAAAACACTGAAAACGCGCAAAGCCCCGGCCTTGGGCGGAAGGCGGCCCCCTTGCCAGGGGACCACCATGCCAGAACCGACCAAACCAGAGACCCAATCCGCGCGGACCTTCGGGGACGTGGAGTCCGCAAAAAAAGAAGAAGACAAGTTCACCCCCCAGGACTGGAAACCCCTGGGTTCCGTCCAGGCCCAGTTGGCCGCCACCCGCCAGGCCACGGAAGGCAATCCCCTCGTCGGGGAGGACCAGGCCTTCAAGGACGCGGTCGCGGAATGGAAGTCCCGGGTCTTCTGGCGCGACCAGGCCAAGGCCGAAAAGGACCTGCTGCTGTCCAGGGTGCTGGCCGACATCTTCCGCCCGCGCTCCGGGGATTTCCGCTTCGTCATCCGGGGCTCGGCGGCCCTGCACAAGCTCTACATCAGCCCGGAGCGCCGGCGCTTTTGCGAAAGGCTGAACCTGGCCCAGCTGGGCAAGGCTTCGGTGGAGCAGACCCTGGAACACATCGAAAAGGCCATGGAATTCATCCCGGGCAAGGTGACGCGCAAGAACAACCCTGGCTGGATCGACCTTTCCAAGGACTGGTATTCCGCGCAGAATCCCGCGCACCGGTTCATGACCCGGGTGACCCTGGACCTGGAGGGCCCCTTCTGCCTGCTGGATCCCGAGTTCCGGGACTGGGAAATGAGCACCTCGTGGTTCCAGGGGCGGGCATCCATCGAGGCCCTGCGCCTGGAAGAGCTGCTGGGCATCCGCCTGCTGGCCCTGTACCGGCGGGGGCACGGCAAGGACCTCTACGACCTCTGGGCGGCGCTGGAGGAGGAGCGCCAGCCGGACGTGGCCCGCACCGTGGAGGCCCTGAAAGGCTACGCCCGCTCGGCCGGGGTGAAGGTCAACCGGGCGGCCTTTGAAAAAACACTGGCGGCGCACCTGCGTTCCATGCGATCCTACCAGGACCTCTTCCCCCTGTTGCCCCTGGACAGCCCCTATAATCCCGTGCTGGCGGCCAACAAGGTGCGGGAGACTTTTTTCGAGCTGATCTAAAAGGGGAAAACCATGTTCAACCTGTTCGGAAAACCGGGCCTGGGCAAGGACCAGGTGATGGAAAGGCTGAAGGGCGTGATGGATCCTGAGCTGGGCATCTCCATCGTGGATCTCGGCATGGTCAAGGGCATCCGCGTGGAAGGCGGGCGCCTGGCCCTGAAGATCGCCCTGACGGTGGAGGGCTGCCCGCTGAAGGAGAAGATCGAAAGGGACGTGCGCGGCGCGCTGGAGGGCCTGGAGGGGGCCGGCCAGGTCGAGCTGGAGCTGACCACCATGGCGCCCGAGGAACTGGAGGCGCTGAAGCGGCGCCTGGGAGAGAAGGCCTCGGCCATCAACTCCGCCCGCCCGTCCGGCGAGGCCCGCGACTTCGGCGGCATCAACCGCCTGGAAAGGAAGGCGCCCAACATCCTGGCCGTCACCTCGGGCAAGGGCGGGGTGGGGAAGTCCTCGGTGACGGCCATGCTGGCCGCCGGACTGCAGAGGATGGGGAAGAAGGTGGGGGTGCTCGACGCCGACATCACCGGCCCTTCCATCGCCCGCGTCTTCGGGGCGCGCCAGAGGCCCGAGGTGGAGGAGGGCCGTTTCCTGGTTCCCGTGCCCACGGATTCCGGGGTGCGCGTCCTTTCCATGAACCTGCTGATCTCCGACGAGCGGGCCCCGGTGGTGTGGCGCGGGCCCCTGGTCAACGGGGCCATCCGCCAGCTCTACGGCGACGCCCGCTGGGAGGGCGTGGACTTCCTCCTGGTGGACCTGCCCCCCGGAACATCGGACGCCAACCTGACGGTCTTCCAGTCCATCCCCCTGGACGGGGTGGTCATCGTCAGCAGCCCCCAGGACCTGGTGCGCATGATCGTGGCCAAGTCCATCACCATGGCCCAGCAGCTGAGGGTGCCCGTGCTGGGGCTGGTGGAGAACATGGCCACGCTGGCCTGCCCCCACTGCGGCGAGGCCCTGAGGCCCTACGGCCCCTCCCGGGGCGAGGAGGCCGCCCGCGAGGCCGGCATCCCCTTCCTGGGCTCCCTGCCCATCGACCCGGCACTGGCGCTGGCCTGCGACCAGGGGCGCGTCCACCTGTACGAGAACCCGGCCTTCGAGGCGCTGACCAGGGCGGTGCTTGAGGCGCGCCAGGCGGCCGTGTGAGGGCCGTTGTTGTTGAAACAAGGGCCTGTTTATTGTAATCTTTGAAAATCCAGGACCATCCGCCCGTTCCGGCGAAATCCTCTCTGGTGGGAAGAGCCCTATGGCCCAAAAACCAAGGCAGTGGCTGGTCTTCGTGGCGGGCCTGGCATTGGCCCTTTGCGCGGCTTCCGCCTCGCTGCGCTGCGACGACGACGAGCCCATCGGGCTGGCGCCGGTCCAGGCCCAGCAGTCCGGCCCGGCGCAGGGACCGGCCACCGCCCCGACCCAGGCTCCCACCCCGCTTCCCGCCGCGCAGCCGACACCCCGGCCCACCCTGGCACCCAGCCCGGCCCCCCGTCCCAGTCCCCGGCGCGCCGTCAAGGTCCTGGGGGTGAGGACCCGGCCCGAGGCGGGCGGGCTGGTGGTGGAGGTTTTCGGCGACGGCCCGCTGACGGGCAAGGTGCGCGTGCTGCGCCGGCCCGACCGGATCCTGATGAGGATCGCCGGAGCCGTCCTGGCCAGCCGCCAGCGCCGGGTTCCTGTGGGGCGCGACTCGGTGCTGCGCGTCCGCCTGGCCCAGAACCACGGCGAGGTCTGGGCCGTGCTGGACCTGGACCGGGCCCTCCCCTACCGCGTGGAGGGCGGCCTGGAACACGCCTTCGGGGTGAAGGTACTGGACGGCGGCCATGCCGGCCGTCCCGCCCCGGCCCCCGCGCCGGCCGCTTCCAAGGGCGGGGCCGTGCTGCCCAAGGTCGACGTGATGTTCTTCGACCGCGACGTCATGTTCGAGGGCAAGCAGTACCAGCTCTACCCCTGCGCCAGCCTGATGTACGACGCCTCCGACCCCTTCCCCCTGAAACGCGATTTCGTCACCACCCTGGTCTTCTACGACGGCTACGGCGCCTTCGTGGGCAACCTGCGCGTCCTTGATCCCGACGGCAACGTCATGGCGCAGACGGATTCGCCCTTCGCCTTCAACCTTTTCAACCCCCTCACCGACGCCAACGTGGAGCACACCTGGGACATCACCTTCACGCGCAAGGGCTTCTACAAGCTGGTCCTGTCGCTCAACGGCGAGGACATCCTGGTGCATCCCTTCTACGTGGGACACAACGACGACAAGCCCTGAGGCGGGGGTGGCGGGGCCCCGGGCTTAAGGGGAGCCAAGGCTGGGCGGGTGGCGCGGAAGCGCCGGCGGCCTGGCGTTGGCCTTTTTGCGTGAGCCCGCCACCGCGACGGAAGGAAGCCCGTGCTCTTCGACGCCTGGTTTGAAAAATTCGAGGCCCATGCCGACACCCGCGCCATCCTGGAATCCCTGCGCGGGGGCGGGTCGCAGTGGGTCAGCGGCGTGTGGGGCGCGGCCCGGGCCTTCGTGGCCGCCTCCCTGATCGCGCGGCTGCGGCGCCCGGCGCTGATCCTCTGCCTCGACGACGCCGAAGCCCTCACCGTCACCGAGGAACTGCGCTTCTTTTTGCAGGGCTTCGCCAGCCTTTCGCGCCCGGAGAAGCACGCCGAATTCCAGGTGAAATACCCCACCGTGCTGGACCCCGGGGAGGATCCCCTGGTTTATTTTCCGGCCTGCGAGTACGGCCTTCAGGAGTCGGTCACCCGCGAGTACGGCAGGACGGTGGAACGGCTGCTGGTTCTCAAGCGCCTGGCCGAGGGTGAAGCCGTCATCGTCGTCTGCTCGCTGCAGGCCGCCACCCAGCGCCTGGTGCCCCCGGAGACGCTGCTGGCCTCGGTCTTCTCCCTGGAGAAGGGCCGGGACTACTCCATGGACGCGCTGGCGCGCCAGCTGACGGCCATGGGCTACCGCCGCGAATCGGCCGTGGAGGAGCCCGGCCAGTTTTCCGTGCGGGGCGGCATCCTGGACCTGGCCACCCCGGACCGCGAGCTTCCGGCGCGCCTGGAATTCGAGGGCGACCGCCTGGAGCGCATGCGCTTCTTCGACCCGGGCACCCAGAGGGGGGGCGAGGAGGCCGACCGGCTCGAGGTGCTGCCCTTCCACGAACTGGTCATGGACGAGGAGACCCGCAGGCAGGGCCTGCGCCGGGTGCTGGAATCCCCCTTGAAGCCCCTGGCCCGCCAGCAGTGGTACGACCGGCTTGCCTCGCAGCGGCAATTCCTGGGGCAGGAATGGCTGGTCCCTTTTTTCCACCCCAAGGCGAGCCTTTTCGACTACCTGAAGGAATGCTCCGCCGCGCGGGGCAAGGAAGGGCCCTGGATCCTGGCCGACCAGCCCCAGCAGATGCGCGACCGCCTGGAGGCCGACCTGGCCCAGGCGGCCAGGATCGGGGAGGAGCGGGCCAGGGCCGGCCAGCTTTTCCCCGAGGCCGGCCAGCTTCTGATGGATTTCGACGAGTTCAGCCGGCACCTGCGCGGCTGGCCCTGCCTCTTCACCGCCCTGCTTCCCCACACCCTTTCCGAATTCAAGAGCCTGCCCACCCGGGCGCTGGCCTTCAAGTCGCACGACCTGACGCGGGGCGACACCGGGCTGCTGGTCAACGAACTGCTGGTGTGGCTCAGCCGGGGTTCGCGGCCCCTGCTGGTGACCCGCAGTCCAGGGGACCTGGCCCGCCTGCGCGAGACGCTGGCGGCGCGGGGGTATCCCGCGGTGGAGGTCTCGCCGGAGGCGCCGCCGGGCGGCCTGCCCGAGGGCACCCTGGGTCTGGCCGTGGCCAAGATGGAGAAGGGCTTCGCCTGCCCGGCCCTGGGCCTGGTCCTGGTGTCGGACGAGGAGGTGGTGAAGCGGGGCGCCATCCAGGCGCAGCGGGTCTACCGCCACCGCTACCGGGGCCTGAAGGGGGCCCGCCCCATCGAAAGCTTCGCCGAGCTGAAGGAGGGCCAGTACGCCGTGCACGTGGACCACGGCATCGGCATCTTCCGGGGCGTGGTGCGCATGCAGGTGGACGGCTTCGGCAAGGACTTCGTCTGCCTGGAGTACGCCGGGGCCGAGAAGCTCTACGTGCCGGTGGATCAGGTGAACCTGGTGCAGAAGTACCTGGGCGGGGAGGAAGCCCCGCGGCTCTACAAGCTGGGGGGCAATTCCTGGGCCTCGGTGAGGGAAAGGGTGAAGCAGTCGGTGCAGGAACTGGCCCAGGAACTGCTGCAGGTCTACGCCCGGCGCCAGGTGGTGGACGGCCTGAACCTGGGGCCCGACACGGCCTGGCAGAAGTCCTTCGACGAGTCCTTCCCCTTCGAGGAGACCCCCGACCAGGCCAAGGCCATCGAGCAGGTCAAGCGCGACATGCAGTCCTCCAAGCCCATGGACCGCCTCATCTGCGGGGACGTGGGTTTCGGAAAGACCGAGGTGGCCATGCGCGCGGCCTTCAAGGCCGTGATGGCGGGCTACCAGGTGGCCGTGCTGGTCCCCACCACCATCCTGGCCCAGCAGCACTTCCGCACGTTTTCCGAGCGCATGGCCGACTACCCCGTGCGCCTGGGGCTGCTTTCGCGGTTCCGTTCGCCGGCCGAGCAGAGGGCCGCTGTCCGCCAGCTGGCCGAGGGCAAGCTGGACCTGGTCATCGGCACGCACCGCCTGCTGCAGAAGGACGTGTCCTTCAAGAAACTGGGCCTGGTGGTGGTGGACGAGGAGCAGCGCTTCGGCGTGCGCGCCAAGGAGCAGCTGAAGCGCCTGCGGGCCCAGGTGGAGATGCTGGCGCTCTCGGCCACCCCCATCCCGCGCACCCTGCATTTCTCCCTTTCGGGCCTGCGCGACATGAGCGTCATCGAGACCCCTCCCCTGGACCGCCTGCCCATCCGCACCTACGTCCTGGAGGACAACCAGGCCCTGATGCGCGAGGCCATCATGCAGGAACTGCGGCGGGGCGGGCAGGTCTTCTTCGTCCACAACCGGGTCAAGGACATCCAGAAGGTGGCCGAGCGCCTGCGCTCCCTCATCCCCGAGGCCCACGTGGCGGTGGGGCACGGCCAGATGGAGAAGCACGAGCTTGAGAAGGTGATGATGGAGTTCCTGGGGAGGGCCCACGACGTGCTGGTGGCCACCACCATCATCGAGTCCGGCCTGGACATCCCCAACGTCAACACCATCGTGATCAACCACGCCGAGGATTTCGGGCTTTCCCAGCTCTACCAGCTGCGGGGCAGGGTGGGGCGGGCGGAAAAGCAGGCCTACGCCTACCTCTTCTACCCCAAGGACCGCAGCCTGCCCGAGGTCGCCGAAAAGCGCCTGGCCGCCATCGAGGAGTTCACCGACCTGGGCGCGGGCTTCAAGGTGGCCATGCGCGACCTGGAGATCCGCGGCACCGGAAACATCCTGGGGCCGGAGCAGCACGGCCACGTGGCGGCGGTGGGTTTCGACCTGTACTGCCACCTGCTCAACGAAGCGGTGGCCACCCTCAAGGGTGAGGAGGTGGAGCAGGAGCGCAACCCGGCCCTGCACCTGGACATGGACGCCTACCTGCCCGAGGATTACGTGCCCGACCCGCGCCACAAGATGGACCTGTACAAGCGCCTGGCCGCCGCGGAGAGCGAGGCCGAACTCGAGGAGCTGGCCTCCGAGATCCGCGACCGATTCGGCGAGCCGCCCTCCCCGGTGCGCTCGCTGCTGGAGGCGGTGCGCGTGCGCATCCTGGCCAGGCGCCTGGGCCTTTCGGAGGTTTCGCAGAAGGGGCGCCAGGTGGTGCTGCGGTTCTGGGCCGACCGCGGCCCGGCGGGGGATTTCGTGGAGAAGATCCTGGGCCGGTTTGGAAAGGGCGTCCGCTTCCTGCCCGGCCCCCCCCAGGGGCTGGCCTTCAGCGCCGAAGAAGGCTCCGGATTCAGCTTCCTGAAAAGGTTATTGCCTACCCTGGAACCTTATGTTAAAATCATGAGTCAGGAGCTAGTCCAAGCGGACTAGCTCCTCGTTTTTTATACCCAACAAAAAACCGAAAGGAGTCCTATGGCCACGCGCCGTCGGGTTGCCGTTCAAGCGGGATTGGCGGCCGCTTGTCTTCTCCTGCTCGCTGGCTGCGGCCAGGGCGGGAAAACGCTCGCCACGGTCAACGGATCCAAGATCACGATGGGGCAGTTTGACGATCAAGTGAAGGTTTTGGAGGCCATGCATCCGGGCGAACCCATGGACCTGAACACCCGCCGCATGCTGGTGGACCAGCTGGTCCAGCAGGAACTGCTGGTGCAGGAGGCCAAGAAGGAGGGCCTGGACCAGAAGCCGGACCTGCAGGCCCAGATCCTGCGGGAAACCCAGGACGAAAAGCAGAGCCTGGAGTCCACCATCGAAAACGCCAGGCTCCAGCTCAAGCAGATCGACAAGGCGGTCAAGGACAAGGTGCTCATCGAGGCCCTGATCGACGCCAAGGCCAAGGAACTGAACGTCGGGGACAAGGACGTGAAGGCCTATTACGACAACTTGAAGAAGGAAAACAAAAATATACCGCCGCTGGCCAGTATTTCGGAACGGATCCGGCAGCAGATCGTCCTTGAAAAAGTGATCGCCGCGGCCAAGGAGAAGGCGGACGTGAACATCCACATGGACCTCGTCTCACAGGGCGGGGCCGAAGATTCCCTGGCCACCCAGGGCCCGCCCATGCCGGGCTCCCATTAAGCTGTCCCTCCGGAACATGCCCCCAAGGACGCGCCCCTTGCTTGGCCCGGCGCTGGGCGTGCTGGTGCTGCTGGCCGCCGCGGGCTGCCGCCCGCGGGCGGCCCAGCCCGCCTCGCCGCTGCTGGCCGAAGTCAACGGCCAGGCCATCACCCAGGCCGACCTGGACCACCAAAGGCGCCTGGACGGGCTGGGGATCGAGGGCTCGTCCGGAGGAAGCGGGGACGGCGGGCTTCTGGAGAGGATGATCGACCGGACGCTCATGCTGCAGGAGGCCGCGCGCCTGGGCATCCGCCCGGACCGGCGCGAGCTGGACGGCCTCATTGAGTCGGCAACCCGGGGCTACACCCTGGCGGACCTCAAGGCGGCCCTGGCGGACGAAGGCGTGCCCTTCGGGGAATGGCAGGAAAGCCTGGAGCGGCGCTGGATCCTGGAGAAGCTGGTGGACCGTGAGGTCCTCAGCCGCATCCGCGTCAGCGACCAGCAGGTGAAGGATTATTACTGGGAGCACCTCAACCTGTTCCACCAGGGCCAGCAACGGCATGTCTGGCAGATCGTGACGGCCCGGAAGGACCAGGCCCAGAAGGCCCTGGAAGAGATCCTGCTGGGGGACGCCTTCGCCGACGTGGCCCGGGAGGATTCCGTGGGCCCCCAGTCGGGCCAGGGGGGCGACCTGGGGTGGGTGGTCCGGCAGGACCTGCCCGCCGGAATGGCCTCGGTGGCCTTTTCCCTGAAGCCGGGACGGCCCAGCGGCGTGTTTTCCACCCCCT
>JAJYGY010000278.1 GCA_021790555.1 bacterium | reverse complement strand
TCCGCATCAACCGCCAGTGGCGGGTCTGCTTCCGCTGGCTGGAAGGGTCGGCCTGGGAGGTCGAGATCGTGGATTACCATTGAAAGGAGCCGCCATGCCTAAGCTCGATCCCATCCACCCAGGGGAAGTGCTCAGGGAGGAATTCCTGAAGCCCCTGGAAATCACCGAATACCGCCTGGCCAAGGACATCTCCGTGCCGCCCAGGCGGGTCAACGAGATCACCCACGGCATCCGCGCCGTCACGCCCGACACGGCCCTGCGCCTGGCCCGGTACTTCGGCAACTCGGCCCAGTTCTGGCTGAACCTGCAGAACCACTACGACCTGGAAGCCGCGGGGGACAAGCTGGGAAACAGGCTGACCAAGGAAGTGAAAGTGCTCGCCCGAGCAGCCTGATCATTGATTTGCCCGGCCTGTCCCTTGAAAAGCACTCGCCTCGAGGATCCTGAGCCGAACCTTCCAGCCGGACCAAGGGTGTGAGAACTTAGATCGTACTCCGTCAAAATTATGCAGCCAACTTTTCACCGGTTTCCGCTTGCCAGTGATAGAAATTCAGGAGTCCACCCGACTTCGCTTTGCAGACTTCGTCGGACAGGCCCAGCCCGGATTTGCGTTGGAGCTTTGACGCTTTCCGCGTTACGCTTTTTTGGCACCAGCGGGAAGGGGATGGGCTCAAAACAGGCTGGCCAAAGAGGTAGAAGCGCCGGCATAAGGAGGTTGAATGAGGAAAATCATCGTCGGCGCCCAAGTTTCGATGGACGGCGTCATGCAGGCTCCCGGCGGCCCGAACGAAGATCCAACCCGGGGCTTCCAATTCGGCGGCTGGGCCATGCCCCATTTTGATCAGGAATCCTTCGACGAGTTGAACCACCTTTTCAATGAAAAATTCGACCTGCTACTGGGCCGAAAAACCTACGAGATTTTCGCGGGATACTGGCCGTACTATGACGAAAGCGAAGCCCATGGCGGCGGCATCGCCAGGCTCTTCAACGGGATCAAGAAGTACGTGGTGTCGACCTCAGGGCAGGTGGATACGGACTGGCCGGGCTCCGTGCTCCTGCGCGATATCGGCGAGGTCGAGCGCCTGAAGTTGGAAAACGGCCCCAACCTCTTAACGCAGGGAAGCACAGAACTCGTCCACGCGCTGCTTGCCCGTGGCTTGGTCGACGCGATGAGCATCTTTACGGTGCCGGTGGTTCTAGGCGGCGGCAAAAAACTCTTCGCCGATGGCTCAGAACCCCACGCCTTTGAGTTGACGCGGTTCCGGGCCTGTCCCCATGGAGTGACCGTGGGGCACTACCGGCGCAAGGGCGGGATCGAGATTGAGCCAGCGCCTGATTCGCCCTCCCGGCGTGAGCTGGCACGCAGGGCACGAATGAAACGGGAGGGCTAGCTGATCAAAGCAGGCTTCCCATCCTCAACGTGCCTATTGTCGTATAATCGATACTGTTTTGGAAGGATTGGGAATGTTGAATTCAAAATTGATTTGACAGCCGTTCGATCACTGGCGTATATACCAAACATTCTTAACAGTTTGAAGGCCATCTTCACCTCTCTTGCCACCAGGCTCATCCGTCCAATAGCCCGCATACCTGCCTTTGGGTGCCTCCTCCGCCCTCGCGCCAGCCAGCCAAATCTGCTATAATTCGGCCATGTTCTACCGCCGTAAAGTCCTGTTGGCCATGATCCAGAAGGCCGGTGGCCGCATAGGGCGCTTCCGCCTGCAGAAGCTCATGTTCCTCGCATCCAAGGAACAGCAGGAGCCCACCTATCACTTTGTTCCCTACAAATACGGGAGTTTCTCCTTCGAGTCCTATGCCGACCTGAGGGCCCTGGGGAAACAGGGCGTCGTCAAAGAGACCGAGTCGGAATGGGAACTGCTGGCGGACAAGGATTTCCTTGCCGACCTCAGACCCGAAGACGGCGCCATCGTCCGGCGCATTTCCGAGGAGTTCGAGCCGCTTACCGAGGACGAACTGATCCGCCTTACCTATCTACGGTTTCCATTCATCGCCATCAATAGCGTGATCGCCGCCAAGCTGCTCAACCGCCCGGAACTCGAGGCCGTGGAAGCCGCCCGGCCCAGCCAGGACGGGAGGGAGCTGTTCACCCTGGGCTACGAGGGCCTGAGCGTCGAGGAGTATCTTCTCAAGCTTATCGAGAACAACATCAAGGTCCTCTGCGACGTCAGGAAGAACGCGGTGAGCATGAAATACGGTTTTTCAAAGAGCACGCTCGCGAAGAATTGCGGGGACTTCAACATCGAATACCTGCACCTGCCCGGGCTTGGCATCGACTCGGCCTACCGCAAGGAACTCAATACCCGGCAGGACTACTTCGACCTTTTCGAAGACTACAAGGCCCGCACGCTGCCGCACACCGGCTCTGACAGGCAGGTCATCCTGGGCAAGCTGGCGGAAAAGGGCCGGGTGGCCCTGACCTGCTTTGAATCCGACCATGAGCTTTGCCACCGCAGCCGGGTCGCGGATGCCCTGACCCAGACGCCGGGCTGGGAACCCCAACTGGCACACCTCTGATGGCCGGCCAAAGAGTCCTGGTAACCGTCAAGACCTACCCCGTCCTTTCCACAACCTACCAGGAACTCGTTTGCACGGCCGGATTCACCGAGCCAGGGAAGTGGATCCGGATCTATCCCGTCCCCTTCCGGCAGCTTGATTACGACAAGCAATATGCGAAGTTCCAATGGATCACCGCGCCCCTCCTGAAAAGCTCGAAAGATCCACGGCCCGAAAGCCATAACCTGACCGACCTCACAAAGCTGGTGGTCGGTGAGAAAGTCCCTCCAAAGGATCGCTCGACGCGGGACAAGTTTGCCCTGGCCGATGTCCACACCAACAAGGACGAGATCGTGCGGGGGGCTTGGGACAACAAGTTCTCGTTGGTGACCTTTAAGCCGAAGGAGATAACAGCCTTCGCCTGGGAGGCTGGGGAAAGGGAGCACGATTCAAAGAAGCTTGAGGCCATCAAGGCCAAACAGGCCCAGCTGGGGCTCAACCTGGACGGGTCCGGCGTGGATGAACAGTTTGAATTGGCCGAGAAGATCCCCTACCGCTTCTACTACACCTTCATCGATGACGCCGGGATTGAAAGCCGCCTGATGATCGAGGACTGGGAGATCAGCGCCCTGTACCGTAACTGCCTGGCCGGGGCCGAGGGAGATGAGGCAGCGGCGCTGGAGGGGGTAAGGAAGATGTACGAAGGCAGGTTCCTTTCAGAGCGGGACGTCTACCTGTTCCTGGGAACTAGCCTGCAATGGCACAACATGAAAGCGCCAAACCCCTACATGATCGTCGGGGTCTACGCTCCCAAACTCGAAGCACAACCCAGCCTTTTCCAACTTTGAGAGAATCGCCACAAGAGCCCACCATGACCCAGCCCATTATCGATGACCTCAACCGTAAAAGATTCGACCGTTGGGCCGGAAGCTTCGACCGGTGGAACTTCGCCTTCCGCTACTGCCAGAACCGCTTGTTGAAGATGCTGGAATTGAAGAAGGGAAATGCCCTTCTGGACCTGGGCTGCGGCACGGGCTGGGCTGTCTGCCATGCGGCGGGAATGCTGGAAGGCCAGGGAAGGTTCGTGGGGGTCGACCTATCCGAAAAGATGATCGACAAAGCGCGGGAGAACGTCCGGGGACTGGCAAATACCACCTTCTATGTCGCAAACGCCGCCGCCTTACCCCTGGACTCCGATGGGTTCGACCACGTCATCTGCACTTGGTCCTTCCACCACCATGACAAGCCGGAAAGCACTCTGGCTGAGGTTCACCGGGTTCTGAAACCAGGCGGAAAGGTCTGGATTCTTGACGCCAGCGCCGAGGACCCGCTCACAAGGTGGATCGACCGGAGGCAGGCACAGATCGAACCTGGGCACGTGAAGATGTACTCCACCCGGGAATACCGCGAAATGTTCAAGAAAGCTGGTTTGACCTCCGTGTCGGATCAAACCATGTTGTTTTATCCCATCAAGCTGCACCGGGCCGAAAAGAGCCGGAGGGAGTTTCCATGATTTCCAAAAGCCGCCGACCCGCCTGTCACGGCGGGTCCCTGCCCGGAGCATTCCTCCGGTGACCGACCAGGAAGCCTGCCACGAGCTTGCGTTCTACACCCTCGCCCACGGTGACCCGGAATTCATCCACCAGTACCTGGTGGACGCCTACGCGGCCCAGCACGCCGACGCGTCATCCAAGCCCATCTACCTGGACTTCGCGCTGGCGGGGCTTTACCTGAGCAATGAAAAAGGATGCACCGGAAAGGAAGTACAGCGGGCGCACATGCGGCTCGCGCGCCACAAGGACCGGCTGCCGGGCTTCCGTCCCGTGGACACCACCGGCTGTCCCACCGTCCACGACGTGCTCCAGGAGGGTCCTGGACCCGGACGCGACCGGGCGATCCGCCGGTGGTCCGCCGCCGTCTGGCGCGCCTACGCCACCCTGCACGCGCCTGTCAGGGACTGGGTGGAAAGGGAATTGACCTGACCCCGTACTCCGTCAAAATTATGCAGCCAGCTTTTCACCGATTTCTCCTTGCCAGTGATAGAAATTCAGGAGCCCACCCAGCCTGGATTTGCGTTGGAGCTTCGACGTTTCGCGCGGTACGCTTTTTGGCGTCAGCGGGAAGGGAATCGTGTTTCCCAGGCCTTGGTGGGCCCTTTCGTGGTGGAAGTGCTCCAGATACTCTTTGATCGCCTTGATGAGGCTCAACGGTCCTAGTAAAATGAGGTGGTTGAGGCATTCCTCCTTGACCGACCGGACCCATCGTTCCGCAAAGGCGTTGAGGTCCGGGCTCCGGGCCGGAAGACGAAGGCAATGGACTCCAGCGCCTTTCAGGATGCTTCGAAAGGCCCCGGTGAACTTGGTGTCGCGATCCAGGATGAGGATTTTCCGGCCCTTGAGGAAGTCCTCGCCATCCATGGTGAGGTTTCGGGCGATCTGGGCCATCCAGGCGCCGGTGGGATGCTCGGTGACCCCGGCGAGGTGGACCTTGCGGGTGTCGTGTTGGAGAAAGAAGAGGGCGTAAAGGGTCCTTGGCCCTTGGGGAGCCCAGGCCTCATAGGTGAAGAAATCCGCGGCCACGATGGCGGCCTTGTTCTGGTCGAGAAAGTCGGACCAGCGGCTGCCTGACTGAGGATCCGGTCGGAAGCCCAGGCGCCGCATGAGGCGGCGGACACTCGGCTCGCTGACGACGTAACCCAGGGCCAATAGCTGGCCGTGGAGACGGTGGGACCCCCAATCCGGGTTCTCAGAAGCCAGGCGTTGGACGGCGGACTGAAGGCCGCGCCAAGGGGAGGGCCGACCCGGGCCCCTTTTGGAAGAGCCATCAAACTTGGCGCCACGAGCTCCCGGTGCCACCGGAAGAGGGTCTCTGGGTGGAACAAGGACCGGTGGTGCTTCAGGTCAGGGCGGCCGATTTCAACGGCCAGACGGGCAGGGCAGCTCTTTCGACCTGGCTGGGCCTGAGGGGTAACTTCAGGCGACGCTCCAGAAGGTCGATCTGCAGCTCGTAGAAACGCAAAAGGTTGATGATCTTGGAATCGACGGAGGAAAAGAGCAGGAAGAGCAGCTTCATGAAGTCGGGCAGGGAATCGCCGGTTTTGGCCTGGCGCTTTCGGGCTGGCATAGGGCGCTCCAAATGAGGGTCGGGTTTCATAAAGGAACGCCGAATTTGCCGAAATCCCCTTGTAAAAGCTACCCAAATCCGCACAACCCAAATTCAAGCAGGGTGATTCCTCGAATCTCCTTTCAGAACAACTAGAATTCGGCCTTTTTTGGCTGCATAATTTTTGACGGAGTACGGGCTTTTTTCGCCTTGACATGCAAGTAATTACTTGCCTATTATGCTTGCCATGAGCGACGCGGACCTGCTTTTCAAGGCCCTGGCGGACAAGGGGCGGAGGAAGCTTCTGGACCGGCTGTATGCCCAGGACAGCCAGACGCTGAGCGAATTGTGCCGGCACCTGGCCATGACGCGCCAGGGCGTGACTCAGCACCTGGCCGTGCTCGAGGCGGCCAGCCTGGTGGCGGTGCAACGGCGCGGCCGCGAGAAGCTCCACTTCCTCAACCCGGTTCCGCTGCAGCAGATCTACGACCGCTGGATCTACAAGTTCGAAAAACCGCGCTTGAAAGCGCTCAGCAGCCTGAAGCGCCGCCTGGAAGGCGGGCAGGGCTGAGGCCCCCATCCCGGAGGAACCCATGCGCGCGGCCGGAAGAAGCCGTTTCGTGTACGTCATCTACATCCGCTCCACGCCCCAAAAGGTGTGGAAGGCCCTGACCGACTCGAAATTCATCCGCCAGTACTGGTTCGGCATGGACATCCAGAGCGCCTGGAAGAAGGGGTCCCCCTGGAAGATGACGCTTCCGGACGGAATGCCCACCGACACCGGCAAGATCCTGGAAATCGAACCCCCTAAGCGCATGGTCATCCACTGGCAGCACGAGTGGCAAAAGGACATCAAGGCCGAAGGGCCGGGGCGCTGCACCATCGAGCTCAAAAAGGTGCAGGCCTCGGTGCGGGTGACCATCACCCACGAGATTAACCGGCCGAAATCCAAGCTGATCGAGGCCGTGGCCGGGGGCTGGCCGCTGATCCTTTCCAACCTGAAATCCCTGCTGGAAAACGGCAAAATCGCAGTCAAGGACCATCCCAGGCATTGACCGGGTCGGGCCCGTCACGTTTCCACGCCCCGGCGCGTCTCCCCAGTGAAGGGCAATTCCGCCCCTTAAGCTTTGGAGAGGCCATGCCGCAGAAGATGGAAATCGTGTATATCTCCCAGATGGTCCGCGACCAGGACAAGGCCGTGGACTACTACACCCGGGTGCTGGGCTTCGAGAAGCGGGTCGATTCGCCCAATCCGGGCGCGGTCCGCTTCGTCACCGTGGCGCCCCAGGGCCAGTCCTTCCAGCTGGTGCTCTGGCCGGGCAAGCCGGGAACCCCCGAACCTGCCTACGGCCGCGTGCCAGCCACGGTCACCCTGGAAACCCCAGACTGCAAAAAGGCCTATGAGGAACTGAAGGCCAGGGGCGTGGCTTTCGAAACCGAGGTGCTGGAATTCCCCTGGGGCTGGGTGGCCATCTTCCAGGATCCGGACGGCAACCGCCTGCAGATCCGACAGGGCAGGAATTGAGCGGGCTTGGAATGGCTGAAACCGACGACAACTGGCTGGCCGGGCGCTTCGAGGAGGCCCGGCCCAGGATGAACGCCGTGGCCCGGCGCCTGCTTGGCTCGGCTTCGGAGGCCGACGACGCCATCCAGGAGGCTTGGCTGCGCTGGCACGGTCGGACGCTTCCGGCATCCGCGATCTGACGGCCTGGCTGACCACGGTCGTGGCCCGTGTCTGCCTGGACCAGCTGCGCCGCCGCAAGGTGCGCGCGGAGGAGGACCTCGACGAGGAGATCCTGCCGACCGGGCCTGCCGAAGAGGCGCCGGGCCCGGAAAAGGAGGCGCTGCTGGCCGAGTCGGTGGGCCAGGCCATGCTCCTGGTCCTGGACCGCCTGACCCCGGCCGAACGCGTGGCCTTCGTGCTGCACGACCTCTTCGACCTTCCTTTCCGCGACGTGGCCTCGATCCTGGAACGCACCGAGGACGGCGTCCGCCAGCTGGCCAGCCGGGCCCGGCGACGCGTCCGCCTGGCCCGCGGCCAGGAACCCTCCTGCCGGCCCGGCAACCGGGCCGTGGTCGAAGCCTTCCTGACCGCGTCGCGCCAGGGGGACTTTTCCGCCCTGCTGGCCCTGCTGCATCCGAAGGCCGTGCTGAAGGCGGACGCCTTCGCCCTTCAGGCCGCCGCGGCCAACCAGAACCAGGGCGCGCCGCTTCTCGAAGCCGAGATGCGAGGGGCCGGGGCCGTGGCCGGGGCCTTCAAGGGCCGGGCCCGGGGAGCCCGCCTAGTGCTGCTCAACGGCAGGCTTGGGGCGGCGTGGATCCACGAAGGGAAGGTGCGCTCGCTCTTCGACTTCAGCCTCGAAGCCGGCTCCATCACTGCCATCCACGTCATCATGGACCCGGCCGCCCTGGCCGCCACGGAAGTGGAGCCCCTTGATTAGCCCAATTGGAATTTCCGCTGGCAAAGGAGTAAGATTCACCTGGGCGGGCCATTCCCGTGGGTCCGCAGGAAGGCCGCCGGTGGAAAAGGGCACGGGACCTCGTACTCCGTCATAACTATTGAGCGTTCTAGAAGCCGGGAAAACCTTTTAAATGAAAGGGATGTCTGAAGTATTGGCTCCAGAAATAGGGTTGGAGCCTCTCGTTTGAAGGTATTTCTCGTTTCGAGGGCACTGACAAAATTAAACCATCGTCAAAGTCCATATCAGCAGCGCAAAACCGCTCGAGGTGATCAACAGGGTCCGGATCCAATGAGTCCTAAGTATCCGGTACAGGTAGATTGAATTGGAACCGGTAGGATCCTGGCTAAGCTTGGCCTGCCAGGGTCCCCATAGCACCGCCGTCAGGATGGCAGAGGCGGCCTGGCACCCCAGATTTGCCCATGGGCCCCAATCTGGGGATCCTGGTGGGTGAATCCAGACCAAGGCAACCGCACCCGCCAGCCAAAGGCCCACCGGCGCGAATACCCAGTAGGGAAGCTTCTTCCAGTGCCTGTCCTGAACAGCCTTGAAAGTGGCCGGGTCCAGCCCCTGCCAGGACCGGAAAATGTCCACCTCATGGGCCCAGATAAGACCCACCGCATAGAAGCCCAAGGCCAGGTTCAAAATAAGAAA
>JAJYGY010000240.1:7621-8776 GCA_021790555.1 bacterium | reverse complement strand
GTTTTGTGAATGAAGTTGGAGGCGCGGGAGGCGTAGGCGGGGTCGTCTTTGAGCAGTTGCGGATAGTATTCGTGGATCATCGCGGCACACGAGCCGGAGGGCGTGACGACGACATCGGCGTCATCGAAAACGTCGATCATATGGCGGGCGAGGTCGGCGGCCTGGGACTGGTCCATCTGCCCGAAATCGTGTCCGTGCCGCTTGGGAAAGACGGCCAGCTCGAAGGGAAAGCGCGAGGCGAAGGGTGCCAGGGCGGCGAAGTGCTCCGACTCGACCACCAGCCTATCCCGGCCGGAAAGCTCCTGGCGCAGGATGTCGCAGTAGACGCAGCGTTCCTTGTATTCGAAATAGCGCAGGGCCCCTTCCACCTTTTCGCGCACCAGGCTGGGCACCACCGGGGTGGCGATGAGCTGCGAATGGGGGTGCTCCAGGGTGGCCCCGGCCGCCTCCCCCTGGTTGCGGAACACCAGGGTGTAGCGCAGGCGCATGTCGCGGCGCAGGTCCAGGCAGCGGTCCCGGTAGGTCCACAGGATCCGCTCCACCTGGCCCTCCTCCAGGTCGGAAAGGGCCCGCTCGTGGTCGGGCGAGTCGATGATGACCTCGTGGGCGCCGATGCCGTTCATCATGTCGAACATGCCCAGGCCGCGGCGGTTGAGGTCGCCCTCCACCTGCAGCACCGGAAACTTGTTGGGCACCACGCGCACCTGCCAGCCCGGGCCGTTGGGCTGGGAACCCTCGGGCCGGATGGCCAGGATCTCGGCCGGGGTCTTGGATTCCGATCCCGGGCAGAAGGGGCAGGCCCCGCCCTTTTTGAGGGCCTGGGGGCGGCCGAAATCGGTCGGCCGCTTCCCCCTTTCATTGGAGATGATGACCCAGCGGTGCGTGACCGGGTCCTTGCGCAGTTCCGGCATGGCGGGGTTCCCGGTTGGAGGCTTACTTGGGGTTCTGGATGGATTCGACGGCCTGGCGCGACATCTTGACGTTGACGCCGTCGGCGATCTTGGTGACGAGGGTGTCGTCGTCGTTGACCTTCACCACCGAGGCGTAGATCCCCGAGTTGGTCACGACCTGGTCGCCGGGCTTGACGGTCTTGAGCATCTCCTGGCGCTGCTTGGCCTGCTTCTGCTGGGGCCTGAGGATCAGCCAGTAGAAGAG
>JAJYGY010000240.1:0-7611 GCA_021790555.1 bacterium | reverse complement strand
GGCGCCGGAGGCGCCCGCCCCGCCCGCGTTGGGGGCCATGGCAAACAGTTGCGACATCAGGTCCTCCTAAGGTTGTTCCCCGCGGCTGAAAAACTCGCGTTTTGCCGCTGAAAATCGGCCTTCCAGGATGCTTTTCCGGATCAGGCCGGCCAACCGTAGCATATAGGCCAAATTGTGTAAAGAATTTAGTCTCAGGCCCAGCATCTCGCCGGAGCGGAAAAGGTGGCGCAGGTAGGCCCGGCTGAAGTTCGAGCAGGTGTAGCAGTCGCACTCCGGGTCCGGGGGGCCGAAATCCCGGGCGTAGGCCGAGCTCTTGATCGCCACCCTTCCGCGCGAGGTGAAGAGCGTGCCGTTGCGGGCGATGCGGGTGGGCATGACGCAGTCGAAGAGGTCGACGCCCCGCTCCACGCATTCCCACAGGTCCTCGGGGGTCCCCACGCCCATCAGGTAGCGGGGCTTGTCCCGGGGCAGTTCGGGCTCCACGGCCTCCAGCATCGCGTGCATCAGGTCCTTCGGCTCCCCAACGGAAAGTCCGCCCAGGGCGTAGCCGGGAAAATCCATGGCGGCCAGCTGGCGGGCCGAAAGCAGGCGCAGGTCCTTGAAGACGCTTCCCTGCACGATGGCGAAGAGCGCCTGCCTTTCCGGGTCGCAGACCTCGCGAAAGCGCGTCAGGCAGCGCCCGGCCCAGCGGTGGGTGCGGTTGAGCGAGGCCTCGGCGAAGTCCCTTTCGCAGGGATAGGGGGGGCATTCGTCGAAGACCATGCAGATGTCCGAGCCCAGGGTTTTCTGGATGTCGACGACCTTCTCGGGGGTGAAGCGGTGGCGTGACCCGTCCAGCGGCGACTGGAAGCTGGCCCCCTCCTCGTCGACCCGGCACAGGTCGCTGAGCGAAAACACCTGGAAGCCCCCGCTGTCCGTCAGGATGGGCCCCGGCCAGTTCATGAAGCGGTGCAGCCCTCCCGCCGCCTCCATCACCTCCAGGCCCGGACGCAGGTAGAGGTGGAAGGTGTTTCCAAGCAGGATGCGGGTCCCCAGGGCCCTCAGCTCGTCCGGGCTGAGGGTCTTCACCGTGGCCTGGGTGCCCACGGGCATGAAGATGGGGGTTTCCACGTCGCCGTGGAAGAGGCTCAACAGGCCGGCCCTGGCCCGGCCGTCGGTGGCGAGAAGTTCGAATTTCACGCGGGGTCCGTCATTCTTTGGCGTTTTTGGGGTCTATCCCGTACTTCTGGATCTTGTAGCCCAGCTGGCGGTTGGTCAGTCCCAGCAGCTTGGCGGCGCGGGACTGGACGCCGTTGCATTTCGCCAGGGTCTCCAGGATCTGGACCCGCTCCATCTGCTGGATGGTCTGGGGCAGGGTGTTGGCCTTGCCGCCGGCCCAGGCCTGGTCGGCCGGTTCCGGCGGGCGCAGCGAATTCTGGATGGCCAGGGGCAGGTCCTCCACGTCCATGCTCTCGCGGTTGGCCAGCACCACCATCCTTTCCACGCAGTTCTCCAGCTCGCGCACGTTGCCGGGCCAGGCGTAACGCAGCATCAGCTCCATGCAGGGCCTGCTCAGGCGCACCTCCTTGCCGTTCTCGGCGTTGAAACGCCGCAGGAAGTGCTCGATGAGCAGCACCAGGTCCTCCTCCCTCTCCCGCAGGGGCGGCAGGAAGACGGGGATGACGTTGAGCCGGTAGTAGAGGTCCTCGCGGAAAAGGCGCTGCTGGATGGCCGCCTCCAGGTCGCGGTTGGTCGCGGCGATGATGCGCACGTCCACGGACAGGGTCCTGGTGCCGCCCAGGCGCTCGAACTTCCTCTCCTGCAGTACCCGCAGCAGCTTCACCTGGGTGGAAAGGCTGATCTCGCCGATCTCGTCCAGGAAGAGGGTGCCCCCGTCGGCCAGCTCGAACCGGCCCGGCCGGGCCTCCTGGGCCCCGGTGAAGGCGCCCTTCTCGTGGCCGAACAGCTCGGATTCCAGCAGGGTCTCGGGCAGGGCCGCGCAGGAGATGCGGATGAAGGGCTTGTCGGCGCGGCTGCTGTTGTAGTGGAGGGCCCGGGCGATCAGCTCCTTGCCCGTGCCGGACTCGCCGCGCAGCAGCACCGTGGTCTTGCTCTTGGCCACCCGCTGCACCACCTCGTAGACCGCGGCCATCTTCTTGGAGGCGCCCACCACGTTGGCCAGGCGGAACTTGGCCTTCAGTTCGTCCTGCAGGTGCTCGTTCTCCTCGATGAGGGCGCGCTTCTCGCGGGCCACCCGGTTGGAGATCTTGATGGCCTGCCCCAGCAGCGATCCCAGCACCGTGAGGAAGCGGATGTCCTCCTCGAAGGAGACCCGTTCGTCGGCGAAGATGCGGTCCACCGACACCACCCCCAGGGTCTCCCCCTGCACCTTGATGGGCACGCAGAGGAAGGAGATGTTCTGGCGTTTGACGTCGCGGGAGCGGGTCTTGTTGAGGAAAAGCGGCTCCTTGCCGATGTCCGGCACGATGATGGGGGCCCCCTTCTCCAGCACCTTGCCGGTGATGCCCTCGCCGATCTTGTACTGGCCCCGGTCGATCTCCTCGCGCGTCAGGCCGTGGGCGGCCCAGATGCCGTAGTGCTCCGACCCCAGGTCCTTCAGCACCACCGTGCCACGGCGCATGCCCAGGGAGTCGTGCAGGATCTCCAGGATCTTCCGCGAGGTCACCTCCAGGTCCAGGGAGGAGGCCAGCGTCTTGCTGATCTCGTAGAGCGCGGTCAGCTCGCTGATCTTGCGGTTGAGCAGGTCGGAAACCATGGTCTCTTCCAAAAAGCCGGTCCGTCGCCCGGCCGGGCGGACGCGGAAGGCGCCCCCGGCGTGGGTTGGATTATACGGGAGCGACCCGGACAAAAACTACAAAAATGTATGGATTTTTCCCCGTGAAAATCCTTTAATGGCGGCGTCTCATTTTTGTCGTGGGAGGATTGCATGGGGGATTCGACTGCAAGCGGCCGGCTTCCCGCCGCCACCCGCCTGGGCGCGGTGCGCCTGAACGCCGCCGATCCGGCCCGCCTGGCCGGTTTCTACCGGCAGGCGCTGGGGCTGGTCCCGCACCGGCGCCAGGGGGAAACCCTGGTCCTGGGCGCCGGCGGCGAGGACCTGCTGGAGCTGGCCCCGCCACGGAATCCCGGCGCTCCGGGGCGCTTCGCCGGCCTGTACCACTTCTGCCTGGCCGTGGAGAAGCGCGAGGCCCTGGGCTGGCTCCTGAAGCGGCTCCTGGACCACCGGGTGCCGCTGCAGGGCCTGGTGGACCACCACATGGCCGAGGCCCTGTACCTGGCCGACCCGGAGGGCAACGGCGTGGAGCTGAACTGGGACAGGCCGCGCGACCAATGGAAGCCCTTTTCGGTCTGGGCCGAGCAGGGCAACGCGCCGCTGGACGCGGAAGGCCTGCTGGAACTGGCCGGGGAGAAGCCCCTGAAGGCCCTGCCCACGGACACCCGGGTGGGCCACGTGCACCTGCACGTGCCGGCCCTGGGGCCCTGCCGGGATTTTTACTGCGGGGTGCTGGGCTTCGACAAGGTCTTTGAGCTGCCGGGCCAGGCCGTGTTCACCTCGGCCGGCGGCTACCACCACCACGTGGCCTTCAACGTCTGGAAGGGGCCGGGGCTGTCCCAGGCTTTGGAGGGCTCGCCGGGCCTGGACCATTTCACCGTCCTGCTTCCGGGGGCGGGGGACCTCGAGCGGGTGCTTCAGCGCGTCCGGGCGGCCGGCATCCCGTCCGCGGAGGACGGGGCTGGACGGCTTTTGAAGGACCCTGCCGGAAACGGCGTCCGCCTGGCCGCGCCGGCCTGACGGCCGCCTAGCTGCCGCCCGCGCCGGCGTAGAGCAGCCAGATCCCGCGCAGGTCCTCGGCCGACTGGATCTGCGGGTAGCTCTTGGCCAGGGCCTTCCCCAGGTCGTGCAGCAGGTAGTACTCCCGCAGGAAGCGCAGGAAGCGTTCCCGCCCGAAATGCTCCACCAGGGTGAACACCAGGGAGAAGCCCTGGGTGTAGAAAAGCTGGATGTCGTCCACCTGGCCGTGGAGGGCCTGCGGATTGGCCGACCAGAACAGCTCGAAGGGATAGTGGCGCTTTTCCAGTTCCTTGAAGACGTTGGCCTCCAGCCACAGGCGGTAATCCACGCGGGTGCGCGTCTCCAGGGCGAAGCGGTAGCCCAGGTAGTTGGCCAGCCCCTCATCCAGCCAGGAAGGCAGCGGTTCCCTGTCCAGGCCGCCCATCAGGCGCAGGTCGTCCCCCCATGCCCCCCACCACCCGGAATTCCGGCGCGACAGGTCCTCCTTGTCCGGAAAAAGCTGATGGAAGCAGATGTGGCTGACCTCGTGGGCCATCACCACGTCGTCGTAGAGGCTGGGGCTCGGGTCCCGGTAGAGGTAGATGCTGCGGCGCCCGGGCTGGGCCGATCCGGCCTCCCAGCTCTGGGCGAAGGGGGAACGGGCAAGGTATTCGGCCTGGCTGTCGCAGAGGTAGAGGCGGATCTTGGACACGCTGAAACTGTCGGCGGGCATGCCGTAGAAGGCGAGGTCGAAGGCCAGCGCGGCCTCGGCCGTCCTGGCGGCCCAGTCGCGGTAGGCGGCGTCGTGGTAGTGGAGGACGAAATGGCCGGTCTGGCTGGCGAGGAAATCCCCGTCCTGGAAGCCCGAACCAAGGACCTTCAGCCTCGGGATCATGGCCCGCACGTGCAGCGCCACGGCCGGAAGGGCCAGGAAGAGCACCAGGGCCAGGGGAAGGGCCAGGCCGCCCTCGTGCCTGCCCCCAAGGATCCGGGCCCGCCGGCTTCCCGGCTCCATGGACTCAAGCGCCTCCGGGCGCCTTCCCAGCAAGGCCAGCAGGCCGGCGCGGTTGAACCGGGCCGCCTCGGGGGAATCCTGGGGGGCTTCGTTCAGGTGCCGCTGGAGCAGGGCCAGGGCCTTTTCCAGGTCTCCGGCCAGGAAGGCGGCGCGGGCGGCCTTCCAGACGGGGGACCGCGAGGGGCCGGGGGCCCATCCTCCGAAGGCCAGCCAGAAACGGCGGCGCTTCAGCAGGCCGAGCGCGGCCCAACTGCAGCAGGCCACCACGCCGGCCCACAGCAGGAGCCAGCTGAGGGCCTGCGGGGAGAAACGCAGGTGCAGGGCGTAGGCCTCCAGCAGCAGGAAGACCAGGGCCAGGGTTTCCAGGCCGTAGATGCCGAGCAACCCGGCGAACAGCAGCGAGACAAGCGCCTGGACCCGGAAGGGCAGCAGGGGCCTGGGCAGGCCCTTCACGCGTTCTCCGCCAGAAGGGCGCGGGCGTGGGCCAGGCCGCTCTCGGTGAGGCTGGCCCCTTCGATCAGGCCGGCCACCTCCTCGATCCTTCCCTGCCCGTCCAGCCGGGCCACCCGGGTGCGCGTCTTGCCGTCCACCACGTCCTTGGAAACCTTGAAATGGGCTGCCTTCTGGCAGGCCACCTGGGGCAGGTGGGTGATGCAAAGCACCTGCCTGGTCGCGGCCAGGGCCGCCAGCTTCGCGCCCACCACCTGGGCCACCCTGCCGGAGATGCCGCTGTCCACCTCGTCGAAGACCAGGGTGTCCACCGGGTCCTGCGAGGCCAGCACGGTCTTCAGGGCCAGCATCACGCGCGAAAGCTCCCCCCCCGAGGCGATGCGGGCCAGGGGCCGGGCCTCCTCGCCCGGATTGGGGGCCAGCAGGAATTCCAGCCTGTCCAGCCCTTCGGCGCCGGCGGCGTAGGACCTGCCTTCCAGCTCGGCCCAGCCGCCCTCGTCCTCCTCGCGCCAAAGGCGGGCCTGCAGCCCGGCCTTTTCCATGCCCAGCTGGGCCAGTTCCGCCGACACCGCCCCGGCCAGGCGCCCCGCCGCCTCGGAACGCCGGGCCGAGAGCCGTCCGCAGGCCTTCCCGAAGGCCGCGCGCGCCTCCCGCCATTTCGCGGCCAGGCCCTCCAGCTGGCTGCTCAGGCCGCCCAGGGCCTCCAGGCGTTCGCGGGCCTCCCGCAGGAAGGCCAGCATGGCCTCCTCGTCCTCGCCGTACTTCTTGCGCAGCTTGTCCAGGAAGGCCAGCCTCTCCTCCACGGCCTCCAGCCGGGCCGGGTCGAAGGCCACCGACGAGGCGTAGCCGGAAAGGTCCCTCTCCATCTCCGACAGCTCCAGGGACAGCTCGTGGAGGCGCCGCCAGGGGTCGGTCAAGGCGGGGTCCAGGTCCTGAAGTTCCTTCAGGGCGCGGACGGCCTGGCCTGCCTGGCCGACCGCCCCGCCTTCGCCTTCGGCCCCGTTGAGCGCCCCCAGCAGCTCCTGGGCCAGCCGGGCGCGCTTCTCGGCGCTGGCCAGCATGCGCCTTTCCTGGGCCAGCGCCTGGATCTCGCCGCGCTTCAGCCCGGCCTGCTCCAGTTCCCTCACCTGGAAGGAAAGCAGGTCCAGCTGCCGCTCCCGTTCGCGTTCGTCCAGGGCCAGGGACCGCCGCTTCTCGTCCATCGCCCGCATTTTCGCGTGGAGGCGGCCGACCTGCTCCAGTTCTGGCACGGCGCCGGCGAATTCGTCCAGGATGCGCAGGTGGTTGGAGACCTTCAACAGGGACTGGTGTTCGTGCTGTCCGTGGAAGTCGAGCAGCAGGTCGCCCAGGGCCGCCAGGGTGGCCAGGGCCACGCCCTCGCCGTTGATCCAGGCGCGCCCGCGGCCCGCGGCCGAAAGCTCGCGCTTGACCTGCAGTTCGCGGCCGCTTTCCGGCACGCCCTTGGACCGCAGGAAGTCCAGGAACCGGGCCTCGTCGCGCTCCGGAATCTCGGCCATGATCCGCACCCGGCAGGACTCCTCCCCGCCGCGGACGCTGGCGGAGTCGGCCTTGGCCCCCAGGGCGAAGCCCAGGGCCCCGGTGAGGATGGACTTGCCTGCCCCGGTCTCCCCGGTGATCAGGTTCAGGCCCGGCTCGAACTCCAGGGCCAGGCTGTCCATCAGCGCGAAATTCTCGACTTCCATCCACTTAAGCATGCGTCGGTTCCGTGATGTTTGCCGGGGCGGGCGCCTCCCCCCCGGGAAGGCAGATCCAGGCCAGCAGGGCCGGCAGTCCCAGCCCCAGGAGCGTCCAGGAGGAGAAGAGCCAGGACTGGGACAGGTCCAGTCCCCAGCCCAGGGCGGCCGCCAGGGGAAGCCCGGCCGCCAGGATCCGGGCGCCCTTGCGCCAGCCGGGCGCGCCGGGAAGCCAGCCCAGGCCCAGGCCCAGGCAGACCAGCAGGGGAGAGGCCGCCGTCCAGGAGGCCGGCAGCCAGTAGGCCGCTCCCAGCCCGGCCAGGCTTCCGGCGGCCAGGCCCCTCAGCGCCCGCCGCGTCTGCGCCGGGGCCGGCGCCAGGCCGAAGGAAAGGGCCGCCAGGGTCAGCAGCGCGGCCAGCCAGGCCCGGCGCCGCACCATGGGCAGGAACACCTGGGCCAGGGCCGCCAGGTTCAGCAGCAGCCAGCAGCGGGCCAGGTCGGTCAGCCGGGCCCTGCCCCGGCCGGGCCCGGGCGCTTCCCCCGACCATGCCAGCGCGGCCAGCCACAGGGTCGCCGGAACGAGCACCGCCAGCCGGCCCCCCTGGAAGGCGCCGGCCAGCACCGGCCCGAAACCCGCGCCCACCCAGAAGCCCTCCAGGCTGCGCCGCCAGGATTTTTCC
>JAJYGY010000267.1 GCA_021790555.1 bacterium | reverse complement strand
CTTGGACATGGCCCTCAGGTTCCTGGCCTTCTCCTTCAGGCTTTCGGTCTCCATTTTCAGGGAGCTCCTGGCCTTTTGCCACTGGTTCTTCCTCAACAGGGACCCGATCTTCTCGAACTGCTCGGGAAATCCCTTCCAAGCCCCCCTTCCCGCCGCGCTCTGCCTCAGGCTTTCGGCCTTCCGGGGGTCCTTCACCTCGCCCAGCAGCGTCACCTGTTCCCCCAGGCCCAGGAACAGGACCTCTCCCCCCACCTCCACCACGGCGACGCCGCGCTTGTTGTCCAGGTAGAGGCGGTCCAGGACGCGGATCAGCGGGCCCTGTCCGTCGGGCTGCTCGGCCGTGCCCTTGATCCCCCTCCCCGACATCCAGCGCCTCAGGAACCACACGAACACGTAGATGAGGACGACGACCAGGCCCAGCGAAAACGCGATGTTGAGGAGCGTGGGCATCAGGCTGGGGGCCTGCAGGGGGGCGGGATTCTGGAGCTGGCCCAGGGACTGCCCCAGGAAATCCCCCGCGGGCGTGGGGGAAGGCTCCACGGCGCGCGCCAGCGCGGGCAGAAAAAGGCCGGAAATGATCGGAACCACACGCGACAAGGTTTCGTCCCCAGAAGCCGGTAAAAACGCGAAAGGGACTTGGATGCCGGGCGGCGGTCCCAAGTCCCTTCCATGTCCAAGCGAACAGGAACTAAACCTCCCCCGCACGAAGGCGGGAGGGTTTAGAGGGCGATGCGTTCCCGCGGCCCCAGGATCTCGGTGATCCGGATGCCGAAGTTCTCGTCGATCACCACCACCTCGCCCTTGGCGATGGGCTTCTCGTTGACAAGGATGTCCACCGGCTCGCCGGCCAGCTTGTCCAGCTCCACGACCGAACCCGAGCCGAAGGAGAGGATCTCGCGCACCGTCTTGTGGGTCCTGCCCAGCTCCACGGTGATCTGGAGGGGCACATCCATGATCAGCTCGATGTTGTTTCCGCCCCCGGCGTAGTTGCTGGGGGGCATGGGCGCCATCTGGGCGGGTTGCACGGTGGTCGGTCCTCCGGGTTGTCCACCGCCGGGGAACCCGGCCGTGGCGGTGAAGCCGCCGCCCGCGGCGGGGGCCGCCGCGGGGCCGGCCGAAGTCGAGGCCAGGCCCTGGGCCACGCCAGGGGCCAGCAGCAGCAGCAGGGGAAACGCGGGGAACCCTTCCAGGGTCACCCCGATCTCAACGGCCACGGCCTCCCCGCCCACCGTGCCGGAGAGGGCCTGGACGCCGGCCTGGTCGAGAACCTCCAGTTCCGAGGCCTGGGCCGAAACCTTCTTGCCCAGAGCCGAGCCCAGGGCGCCGGCCAGGGCCGAGGAGACCTGCGAGCCCACCTCGCTGACGGCCGAAAGGTGCAGGTCGGTCAGCGACTCGGGCGGGTTGGAGCCGTCCTGGCCGATCATCAGGTCCGCGATCAGGCAGGCATCCCGCTCGTTGAGCAGCAGGGCCCCTCCCCCGGAGGCGGCCCCGGAAAGGGCCAGCTTCACCCCGGCCGCGCCGGAGCCGAAACGCCCCGCCACTTCGCCCAGCGAGTAACCGGTGATCTCGCCGGCCTCGGCGTTGCAGGGCTTGGTCAGAAGGCCGCTCAAGGTGTTGGCCACCTCCTGGGCCGCCGCGGCCAGGCCGGGGCCCAGCGTGGACTTCTGCGTGTCGTTGAGAATCGCGGCATTCACCATGCCCTTACCTCCAAAAGACTGGATGATGGGGACGGCCCGTCACAAGGCCGCCAATTCCTCGGCTTCGTCGAAAACTTTGGTCACCATGACTGCCTTCTTCTTGGCGTGGATGCCGGGGCGGCCGCCGAACATCCTGCGGTTCTCCACGAAGACCTCCAGGTCGTCGTGGACCGAGGTCTCCAGCTTGACCACGTCGCCCACCTTCAGCTGCAGCAGTTCCCGCGTGTTGAGCGTGCTGTTGCCAACCTTGACGATCACCGGAACCTTGGTCTGGTTCAGGCTGTGCTTGATGTTTTTCTGGATCTCCTCGTCGTTGTTCCTCATGCCCGAGGTGAACCAGGTCCGGGTGGAAAGCTTGGAGATGACCGGCTCCAGCACGATGTAGGGCAGGCAGATGGTCATCTCGCCCTGCTGTTCCTTGATGGCGATGGAAAAGCGGATGACCAGCACCATCTCGCTGGGCGCCACCAGCTGCACGAACTGCGGGTTGGTCTCCTTGGCCCTGATTTCCGGGCTGATCATGATCACCCGCATCCAGGCGTCGCGCAGGTTGTCCAGGGCCTTGATGGCCACCTTGCCCACGATGACCTGCTCGATGTCGGTCAGCTCCCGCTGCTTGGCCATGGGGCTCCCCGGCCCGCCCAGGATGCGGTCGATCAGCGTGAACATGATGTCCGGGGAGAAGTCCAGCATGGAGTTGCCCTTCAGCGGGTCCAGCGAAAAGACGCTGATCGCCGTCGGGTTGGCCAGGCTGGAGACGTACTCCCCGTAGGTGGACTGCTTCACCGAGACGGTCTTGACCTCGGCGATGGTGCGGATGTACGTCGAGAGAGCTGCCCCGAAATGCCGGGCGAAGCTCTCGTGCATCATCTCGATCATGCGCAGCTGGTCCTTGCTGAAGCGGTCGGGACGCTTGAAGTCGTAGCGCTTGATCTTCTTTTCGCGGGGGCCCTGGGGCGCCAGTTCCGCCTCGGAGCCCTCCGAGGCCTGGCGCATCTCCGTGTTCAGCCCCGCCATCAGGGCGTCGATTTCGCCCTGGGACAAAAGGTCGTCTGCCATGAAACGCTCCTCAAAGGCCTTATTGCACGGCGAATTCGGTAAAGTACACGTTGGCGATCTGGCCCTTGGCCAGCACCGAATTGATGCGCTCCTTCAGCTCCTCCTTCAGGGCGTCCTTGCCGTCCGGGGTCTTCAGGTTGGTGGAAGTCTTGGAGGTCAGCACGCCGATGATGATGTCGCGCAGCTGGGCCTTGCGGGCGCCGATCTCGTCGCCGAATTCCGGCGCGCTGCCGTAGTTCTCCTCCACCTGGATGGAGCAGCGCAGGTAGTGCGACTCCTCGGTGTCGGCCAGGTTGACGGTGAAGTCCCCCAGGTTGTCCATCTTGCCCAGCTCAGGGCGCGGCTCGATCACCTGCTGTTTGGGCGCGCGCGCCCGGTTGACCAGGAAGAAAAGGCTCGCCCCCGCGCTCAGCAGGCTGACCACCAGGGATGCCACCACCGCGATCAGGATCCACTGCAACGTCTTTTTGCCAGAGTCTTCGGCCATGAACTTGGACCTCCTTTTAGGGAGAAAGAAAGGTTAGAACGTCAGGGGCTTGGGGTTGACTCCGTTCACGGGGCTCAAATCCGGGGGTGTCACCGGGGTCGCGGGGACGGCCGGCGCCGGGGACACACTGGGATTCTGGACCTCGCCCCCGTTCATCATCTCGTCAAAGAAGGGAGCCTTGAAGACCTGGATGTCGATCCTGCGGTTCATGGACCTGTGGATCTCGTCGGTGTTGGGGACCAGGGGGTGGTACTGCCCGTATCCCACCGCCGACAGGCGTTCCGGGTCGATGTTCCTGGAGACCAGGTACTTCACGGTGTTGACGGCCCGCATCGAGGAAAGGGCCCAGTTGCCGCCCGCCGGGGCGGCGGTGTCGTCGGTGTACCCGTTGACCTGCACCGCGTTGGGCGTGGAGGCCAGGATGCCCGCCACGGCGTTGAGGATGCGCTTGTATTCCGGGCTCAAGGCGGCCGAACCCGGGGCGAAGCGCACCTTGTCCGCGTAGATGCGGATGAGCAGGCCCCTTTCGTTCAGGTGGATGTTGATGGCCGTCTGCAGCTTCTGCTCCAGCACGTACTTCTGCAGCTTGTTCTTGATCTGGGTGACCTGAAGCTGGCTGGCCGGGAAGATGATCGGCTTGGCCCCCTCCTCGGCCCCCCCGGTCATGACGGCCGGGCTTCCCTTCAGCCCGAAAGCCGCCGCCATGGCCGCTGCCAGGGACTGGTACTTGGTGACGCTGATGGTGGAGGAGGCGTACATGATGATGAAGAAGGCCAGCAGCAGCGTGATCATGTCCGCGTAGGTCAGCAGCCAGCGCATCATGCCGGCGCTTTCCAGCTTCTCCTCTTCTAGCTTCTTTTTTTTCGCCATGGGTTCCCTTCCCCTCGGGTTTGAGCCGGACTCGGCGGCTTACTTCCTCTCCCCGCCCTGGGCCGCGGCCGCGGCGGCCTCCATCTGGGCCTTCACCTTGGGGGGCATGTAGGCCTTCAGCTTCTCCTCCACGATGCGGGGGTTGTCCCCGGAGGAGATGGAAAGGATGCCCTCGATCATCAGCTCGCGCACCAGCGCCTCCTCCTCGCTGCGCACCTTCAGCTTGTTGCTGATGGGAAGGAAGATGAGGTTGGCGAAGGCGATGCCGTAGAAGGTGGCGATGAAGGCCACGGCGATGGCTTCGGCGATCTTGGAGGGGTCGGTGACCGTGTACAGGGCGTGCACCAGGCCGGCCACCGTTCCGATGATGCCCAGGGTGGGCGAGAAGCCGCCCAGGTTCCCGAAGACCATCTCACCGGTCTTGTGCCTCTGCTGCAGGGACACCAGGTCGGCCTCGAGGATGTTGCGGACCATCTCCATGTCCGTGCCGTCCACCACCAGTTGCAGGCCCTTCTTCAGGAAGGGGTCGGTCAGGTTGGCGATGTCCTCCTCCAGGCCCAGCAGGCCCTCGCGCCGGGCCTTGTTGGCGAAGCCCACCATCAGGGGGATGGTGTCCGCGGCGTTCTGCTTCTCCTGGATGAAGGCCTTCTTGAGGATGTTGGGGATGTTGGTGATCACCTCCATGGGGAAGCTCAGGATCACCGCGCCCGCCGTGCCTCCGGCGATCAGCACGAAGGCAGCGGGGTTGACGAAGCCCAGCACCGCCTGCAACTGAAAGTGGCCTTCGAACAGGATGGCCAACAACAAGCTACCCCAACCCACGCATAGACCGGTGATCGTTGAGATATCCAAAGCCGGAACCTCCAAGAATTTTGAGAAACCCCCTCGAACCAAGCTGCCTTGAAAAGTGCTGGGAGTGGGGCGAGGCCCGCGTGCCCGCCGGGCCTCGCCTCCTACCCGCCACCTTTCAAACCTCCCGTGGCCGTCCCGCCCCGCGCCTTACTGGATGGCGTTGAGCAGGCTGGTGATGTTCTGGCCGTCCGCCGTGATCACCTTGGCGTTGGACTGGAACATCTGCTGGGAGATGATCATGTTCGTCAACTCGGTGGTCAGGTCGACGTTGGACGACTCCAGCGCCCCGCCCTGGGTCGACCCCAGGCCGTTGGCCCCGGCCGTGCCGTACTGCGGCAGGCCCGAGTTGGCGGTCTGGGCGAACTCCGAATTGCCCACCTTCTGCAGGCCGCTCGCGTTCGTGAAGTTGGCCAGGGCCAGCTTGGCGACCGTGATGGTCTGGTTGTTGCTGAAGGTGCAGTCCACCCCGCCCGTCGAATCGATGGACAGGCTGGTCAGCGTGCCTTCGGAATAGCCGTCCACGAAGGACGCGGTCACGTTGCTGTTGGGCGTGTAAACGCCGCCCGAGGTGGTGCCGTTGCCGTAGTCGCCGGTCACGCCGTCGCGCAGGCCCATCACGTAAGGGCTCACCGCGGTGCCCAGGCCGGTGTTGGGAGTCCCCAGGTTGACCGAGGACGCGACGTTCGCGGCGGTCTCCGAGGCGGCCGCGTTGTTCGAACCCACGGCGTTGGCGTTGATCAGGGCGGCGGGAATGTCCAAGATCGGGTTCTGGGCCTGTCCGGCGGCGTTCAAGGCCGCGCCGTTGGTGGCCAGGGACCCGTCGGCGTTGAAGGTGATCAGGTTGGCGGCCGCGCCGGCCACCCCGTTCACGGTGGGGTAGTTCCCGCTGGCGCCCCCGATCGTCCCGATGAAGTTGCTGTCGCCCGCGGCCAGACCCACCGCGGCGCCGCCCAGGGCCTGCCCGTTGGAAGCGGTCACGTCAAAGGCGTAACCCATCCAGCCGGCTCCGGCCGTCACCGGGTTGTTGACCTGCAGCCAGTCCACCAGGATGGTGTGCGCGTTCCCGAGGGAATCGTACGTCGTGAAGGTGGAGGTGGCGCTGGGGCTCAGCGCGTCGACCTGGGCCTGCGTGGGCACGGCCGGGTTGGCGGCGTGGGCCGCGTTCCAGGGCACCCCGCCGGCGCCGTCCGAGGCGTTCTGCGGGCTGTTGGCGTCGAAATTGCCCGTCAGGATCACGCCCTGGTTCTTGACCGACACACTGGAATTGTTGCTGGTTTCCTGCGGGGCCAGGGTGAGGTTCTGCGGGATGGTGATGTTGCCGATCGGCCCGGCCGTCGACAGGGTGTTGGTGCCGAGCAGTGTGCCGTTGGCCGCGCTGCCGGCCAGCGCCTTGATGGAGTTCTGGCTCAACTGCATCTGCCAGCCCTGCACCAGGCCCCCGTCCACGCTCACCAGGTGGCCCTTCTGGTCGAAGGTGAAGTTGCCGGCGCGGGTGTAGTAGGTGTTCTGGCCCTTGGCCACGGTGAAGAACCCGTTGCCGTTGATGGCCACGTCGGTGGGATTGCCCGTGGTCTGGATCGAGCCCTGCGAGAAGATGGTCTGGACGGCTGCGACGCTGACACCCAGGCCGATCTGGGAGGGATCGATGCCGCCCAGGTTGCTGGTCGTGCTGGGGCCGGAGGCGGAAACCAGGCCCTGGCTGACCAGGTCCTGGAAGTCCACGCGGCCGGTCTTGTAGCCCACGGTGTTGGCGTTGGAAACGTTGTTGGAGATCACGTCCAGCCACTTCTGCGAGGACTGGACGCCGGAAATCGCGGCATAAAGTGCGCTCATGGTGTTGCCTCCTTGAGTCGCCGCCTCGTTCATTCGGCGGCGTTCAGGCTTCCCTTTCGGGTCCGGCCTGGTTGGTTGGTTGACTTAAACGATGACCGCGCTGTCGATGTTGGTGAAGACGTTCCCCCGCATCGAATTCGCGTCCACCGCGGTGATCACGGTCCGGTTGGTGATGGAGACGACGAAAGCCGTGTCGTCCTTCACCACCAGCGATTCGCGCGCGCCCTTGGCGGCCGCCTTGTCCACCCCGCCCTCGATCCTCTGAAGGTCCTGGGTGCTCAGGGCGATCTGCCGGGAGGCCAGCCTCTCCTGGGCGTGGGCCGAGAACTTCAGGCCCGCGTCCTTTTGAAGGTTCGCCTCCAGGACCGCGTTGAACGACATCTCCCCGGCGGTCTTGCGCGCGCCGGCCGCTTTCGGGACCGTGCCGTTCACCGGCACTAACTGATTTGGATTCAGTCCCTCGATCATGGCGATCACGAAATGGAGGTGACGGACGACAAGTTCATCGTCGCGTTGCCGATCTGCAGCACCGGCGTGCCGCTGGAGAACGAGATGCCAGTGACCGTCCCGGTGAGGGGATTGCCCTTGGCGTCCGTGCCCACCACGGTGTGGCCGATCATGCCGGTGGCCTGGCTGACGTTCTGCATGGCCATCAGCGACACCAGGTTGGTGTTCAGGTTCTGCATTTCCTGCAGGGACGAGAACTGGGCCTGCTGCGCGATCATCTGCGTGTCGTCCACGGGCTGCGTCGGATCCTGGTTCTGGAGCTCCGTCAGCAACATCTGAAGGAACTCGTTTTGCAGGCTCTGCGCGTTCTGCGTGGAAGGCTGCAGCGACGAAGGCGAAGGGTTGTTGACCAAGTTGGAAATGGGCGTCGTCATTTCTTACCTCCTTTCCTGCGGGACCTCAAAAGAGGCCCGCGATGGTGGTTTCAGGCGAAAGCGCTGAAACGAGTGCTGGTTGAATAGGGCCCGGCTGCCGCGCCGAATTCCCGCGAAGCCGCGAACGAAGTCCCCCGGGCCGACGGACCGGACCAGCCCTGGAAGGCCTGCTGCGGCGTGAAGGAACGCGGCTGACCCTGGCCGAAGCCCTGGCCGAGGTCGCCCCGCACGCCCACGGAGATTTCCTGCACCGTGATGCCGTGCGCCTGCAGCGACTGCTGGAAGGCCGGCAGGTTGGCTTCCAGCACGTCCCGGACGGTGTCCGTCTGGGCCGTGATCTTGGCCGTCACCTTGCCGTCCTCCGCCACCAGGGCCACTTCCAGGCTCCCCAGCGACTCGGGCTTCAGGTGGATGGTCAGCTGGGCCGCCTGCTGGCCCGCCAAACCGGCCAACTGGCTGGACACCTGCTGCACCACCGCGTCCCTCAGGGCGAGCTGCTGGATCAGGCCGGGCGAAGCCTGGCCCTGGCTTCCCGTGGGATCGGCCGCCAGGGCCGCGCCCGCCGGAAATCCCGACCCGGCCGCCAGAACCCAATTGAAGTTCTGGTTGCCCTGCGGGGCCTGGGACGCCTCCCCGCCCTGAGCGGAAGGGCCCGTGAAGGCCTTTCCATCCGCCTGGGCCGGGTCGGTCACCCCTGCCTTGGAACCGGCTTTGCCCTCCTGCTGGATCGCGTCCTTCAGCGAAAAAGCCACCGGAGCGCCCGCCGTTGCGTCCATCCCGGCCGAAACCCGCGCGTTGGAAGACGGGGACGGCATCCCGCCCGCCTGCGGAGCCGCGGAAGCCTGGGGCGCCTCGAACACCCGGCCCGAAGGCTGGGCCTGGGGCGCCTGGCTGGGGGGCTGGCTGCCCGCCGAATCCCCTTTTGCCTGGGCCACCTGGCCGCCCAAGGGCTGGGCGTTTCCATCCGCCCTCAACGGCACCGCTTCCTGCCTCGCGGCAGGAGCCGGCGCGGCGTCTTTGGCGTTTCCGGAGGCCTTCTGGCCGGATCCCAGGTCCCCCTTCACCACCGCCGGGTCCACGGACTGCAGGCCCACACGCGGAAGATCGGGGAGCGGGCTGGGGCCCTGGCCGCCGGCCACCTTCACCGCGCCATCGGCCACCGGTCCCGGTACCGGAGTCCCGGTCC
>JAJYGY010000041.1 GCA_021790555.1 bacterium | reverse complement strand
GTTGACGTACATGCGCACGAACCGCCGGCCCACCTCGGTGTCGATGCCGCGCCCGAACTCCAGGGCGTAGGGCAGGGCCAGGTCCTCGTGCTCCTGGGCGTAGAGGATGGAGTCGCGCATGGCCCGGGAGGCGGCCGGGATGAGGTCGCCCAGGTCGCGCCGCACCACGTCCAGGCCCAGGGGCAGGGGCAGGGGGGTGAAGCCCCTCCACCATTCGCCCAGGTCCAGGACCTTCAAAAAGCCCTTCTCGCGGTAGGTGATCTGCCCCTCGTGGATGAGCAGGCCGCCGTCCACCTCCTCCTTCTCCACCATGCCCATGATGGCGGCGAAATCCGCCTGCACGGGCACGTACTTGCCCCCGGTGGCCAGGTTGAGCAGCAGGAAGGCGGTGGTCCATTCGCCCGGCACCGCGATCCTCAGTCCCTTGACGGCCTCCACTCCGGTTCCCTTCCCGGGCAGGCGCTTGGCGATGACCACGGGGCCGTAGTTGCGCCCCATGCTGGCGCCGCAGTGCAGCAGGCCGTAGGTCTTCGCCACGGCGGGATAGGCGTGGGCCGAGATGGCGGTCATCTCCAGCTCGCCCTGGAAGGCGCGCTTGTTCAGCGTCTGGATGTCCTCCATCACGTGCTCGATGCGGTGGCCCGGGATCTTCACGATGCCCTTGGCCATGGCGTAGAACATGAAGGCGTCGTCCGGGTCGGGGGAATGCCCGATCCTGAAAATCTTTTCCGTGGTCGCTGTTTCCATGATCCTCTTTCTGCTTTTCGGTTGCGCCGCCCCCCGGTCCACCCCCCGCGGACCGGGAAAAGGGGGCATTCACCGCCTCAAAACGGCGCCGCCCCCCGGGCGGTGTCGAGGGGCGGCAGGCTGGAATCCATTCCCGGGAGCGGGTCGCGGACTAGGTCCCCATCTCGTAGGAATTGAGGTATTTCACCTGTTCGGGCGTCAGCTTGTCGATGCGCGTGCCCCGGGCCGCCAGCTTGAGGCGGGCGATCTCCTTGTCGATCTCCTCGGGCACCACGTAGACCTGGCGCTTCAGCTGGGCGCTGTTCTTCACCATGTATTCGGCCGAAAGGGCCTGGTTGGCGAAGGACATGTCCATCACGCTGGCCGGATGCCCTTCCGCGGCGCCCAGGTTCACCAGGCGCCCCTCGGCGAGCACGTTGACCTTCTTGCCGCCCGCCAGCGTGAATTCCTCGACGAAGTCGCGGATGACCCGGCGCTTCCCGGACAGCTTGGCCAGGGCGGGCAGGTCGATCTCGGCGTTGAAGTGCCCGCTGTTGCACACCACCGCGCCGTCCTTCATCACCCGGAAATGCTCGGCGCGCAGCACGTTCAGGTTGCCGGTGATGGTGCAGAAGATGTCGCCCAGCCTGGCCGCCTCGGCCATGGGCATCACGCGGAATCCGTCCATCACCGCCTCCAGCGCCTTCAGGGGGTCGACCTCGGTGACGATGGTGTCGGCGCCCATGCCCTTGGCCCGCATGGCCAGGCCGCGGCCGCACCAGCCGTAGCCGGCCACCACGAAGACCGAGCCGGCGATGAGCAGGTTGGTGGCCCGGATGATGCCGTCCATGGTGGACTGGCCGGTGCCGTAGCGGTTGTCGAAGAAGTGCTTGGTCTTGGCCTCGTTGACGGCCACCACGGGGAATTCCAGCACGCCCCGGTTGGCCATGGCCTGCAGCCGGATGACCCCGGTGGTGGTCTCCTCGGTGCCGCCGATCACGCCCTTGAGCAGCTCGCGCCGCTTGGAATGCAGCTCGTTGACCAGGTCGGCGCCGTCGTCCATGGTCATCACCGGCCGGGTGTCCAGGGCCGCCTTGATGTGCGAATAGTAGGTCTTGTTGTCCTCGCCCTTGATGGCGAAGGTGTCGATGCCGTAGTCCTTCACCAGGGAGGCGGCCACGTCGTCCTGGGTCGAGAGCGGGTTGCTGGCGCAGGCCGTCACCTGGGCCCCGCCGGCCTTCAGGGCGATGAGCAGGTTGGCCGTCTCGGTGGTGATGTGCAGGCAGGCCGCCAGGCGCCGGCCGGCCAGGGGCTTTTCCTTGGCGAAGCGCGCGTGGATCTGGCGCAGCACCGGCATGTTGCGGCCGGCCCATTCGATGCGGAGCTTGCCCTTGCCCGAAAGCTTGATGTCCTTGACGTCGTGTTTCATGCTTGTCCCTCTGGATGGCAAAACCGGCCCGGGCGGAACGACCGCCCCGGGCCGCCGAAACAGCGCCGGGAGCCCTGGCGAGACCTCGCCTCCCCCGGCGTCTGGTACAACCGTCGATTCCTAGGCCCCCAGCTTCGCCTCGCGCTTGAGCAGGGCCGCCTTGTCGGTGCGCTCCCAGGTGAAGCCCTCGCCGCTGCGGCCGAAGTGGCCGAAGGCCGCCGTGGCCCGGTAGACCGGCCGGCGCAGCTTGAGGCTTTCGATGATGCCCTTGGGGGTCAGGGCGAAGTGCTTGCGCACCAGCCTGGAGATGATCTCCTCGTCCACCCGCCCGGTGCCGAAGGTGTCCACCAGCACCGAGGTGGGCTCGGCCACGCCGATGGCGTAGGAAAGCTGCACCTCGCACTTGTCGGCCAGGCCGGCGGCCACCACGTTCTTGGCGATGTGGCGGGCCATGTAGGCCGCCGAGCGGTCCACCTTGGAGGGGTCCTTGCCCGAGAAGGCCCCGCCGCCGTGGCGGCCCATGCCGCCGTAGGTGTCCACGATGATCTTGCGCCCGGTCAGGCCCGAGTCGCCGTGGGGCCCGCCGATCTCGAAGCGGCCGGTGGGGTTCACGTAATACTTGGTGCGGCTGTCCAGCAGCCTGGCGGGGATGACCTTCCTGATGACGTGCTTCACCAGGTCGGCCCGGATGGTGGCCTGCTTCACCTTCTCGTCGTGCTGGTTGGAAAGCACGATGGCGTCCACGCGCCGGGGCACCCCGTACTCGTATTCCACCGTCACCTGGCTCTTGCCGTCGGGGCGCAGGTACTTCAGCAGGCCCTTCCTGCGGGCCTCGCTCATGGCCTTGGTGAGCTTGTGGGCCAGGGTGATGGGAAGCGGCATCAGCTCGGGGGTCTCGTTGATGGCGAACCCGAACATCATGCCCTGGTCGCCGGCGCCGTCCCGGTCCACGCCCATGGCGATGTCCGGGGACTGCTGCTGCAGGGCCACCAGCACCGAGCAGGTCTTGTAGTCGAAGCCCATGCGGGCGTCGGTGTAGCCGATCTCCTTGACCGTCTGGCGGACGATGTCGGGCACGTTGATCTTCACGTGGGGCCGGTAGGTGATCTCGCCGGCCACGAACACCACGCCGGTGGTCACCGACGTTTCGCAGGCCACCCGGGCCTGGGGGTCCTGCCCCAGGATGGCGTCCAGGATGGCGTCGGAAACGTTGTCGCAGACCTTGTCCGGATGTCCCTCGGTCACCGACTCGGACGTGAAGAATTGCTGCCGCTGCATGCGGTCCTCCAAAAGGGGAATTCACGGAAAACCCCTCCCTTCCCGGGAGGGGTCATGAGGAAACCGGCCGGCCGCCGGAGCGGAAGGGGATGTCAAACGCCCAGCCAAGCGCCGGATTTTATCAGCGCGTCACGGGCCTGTCAATAAACCATCCCTTTTTCAAACAAAAACCCCGGGCCTCCGCCGAGGCTCCGGGGAATTTCCCTCACGCCCGTGTCCGGCGGCCAGGGGGGCCGGCGGGCGGCGTGAACAAGGTTCAGCGGGGGGCTCCCGGCTCAGGGGGCCCTTCGGCGCAAGGAAGGCATCCCCCGCAGTTGGGGATGTTTTTCAAGCATATGGGTCCGCAGAGCGGCGCGGAACTGCTTCCTCAGCGCGCGCAGGTCGTGGAACATCTCCCGGCGCTGGTCCTGGGTGAGGGGCTGGGGGACGCCCTTTTTCGAGGCCCCATACTTGGCCTTCAGGGCCTTCACCTGCTGCCGCAGCGCGAGGGCCTGGCTCTTGTCCAGCTTTCCCCCTTTGCGGGCGAAATGGATCCGGCGCAGGGCCATGTGAAAGAGCCTGGCTCCGTGGAGGTAGCCGGACCTCACCACGTTCCCTTTCTTTTGGCCCATGGGGTCCTGCTGGGCCCTGGCCATGCAGGCCAGGGCCGGGCCCAGACCCAGAACCAGGCAAAGCATCCAAATCCGCGCTCCCCTCATTTCCTTCCTCCCCCTGCGAAAAATCTCAGAACTTCGCCCCCAGGCCGATCTGGTTGGAATTGCCCAGGTCCCCCAGCGATTGGAACGCGTAGTCGACCTCGGCCCAGCGCCAGTGCAGCCCCAGGCCCGCGCTCAGGCCCGCGCTGCCCCCCTGCTGGGCGTTGCCCTCATACTTGTACCCCAGCCTCAGGGCCAGCGCCCGGGAGAAGAGGTACTCCCCGCCCACTCCCACCCCGTCCGCCTGGCTGTCGGCGCTGGGGAAGGTTCCGCTCAGGGCCAGGGTGGCCTGGTCGCTGCCCCGCACCGCCACCTGCTCCGCGGCGCCCACCTGCGCCTGCAACGGCAGGGCGTAGCCCCCCAGCTGCGAGCCCAGGTTCTGCACCGCCAGGCCCAGGTTCAGCCCGGAAAACCCGGTCTCCCAAACCGCCCCCAGGTCGCCCCCCCAGGCCGAGGCCGTGTACCCGTCCAGGTCCTGGCTGAGGTACTTCAGGCTGGCCCCCAGGCTGAGGCTCCCCACCCGCTGCCCGTAGCCCGCCTGGGCCTCGATGCCGTAGGGGTTGACGGTTCCGCCCGCCACCGGCATCCCGGTGTTGGGATCCACCGTGTAGGTGTCCACCGAGCCGAAGTTGAAGTAGTTCAGCCCCAGGCCCAGGCCCCCGTCCGAGGGCAGGGCCGCCCCGTAGCGGGCCGTCTCCAGGGCCATGTTCTGGAACCAGGCGTTGTGCGCCAGGGAGGCCTGCTGCCCCTCCATCCGCGCCAGGCCCGCCGGGTTCGCGTCCAGGGCCTCCAGGCCCTCCGGGTCGGCCACCAGGGCGCCGCCCATGGCCGTGTCCCGGGGGCTGTTGGGCACCGTGGCCCAGGGCGCCGCCACCGAGGCGGACCCGAAATCCGTCTGGCTGGCCCGCAGGGCCCCCGCCAGGCCGCAGGCAGCGGCCAGCGCCAGGACGATCGTCACGTTCTTCATGAAAGGCTCCTCTCCAAATGGGGCGTTACTTGATCACCATGGCCTTGATCCACTGTTCCTCGGAACTCCCGTCCTGGTACCGCACCTTCACGTGCACGATGTACAGGCCGGTCGCGAAGTTCTGCGTGGCGCACGACTGCACCGCCTGCGACCCGAACGACAGGGTGCTGACCCTCTGGCCGGCCACGTTGTAGATGTCCCACTGCGTCGAGGCGGGCGCCTTGGGGAAGTAGAGCGTCAAGGGCGCCCCGCCCAGAGCCGGATTCGGAGCCAGCACCGCCTTGGCCTGCCCCGAAGGCTGGAACTGCGCCGTGGAAAGCCCCACGCTGACGTCGTCCACGTACATGTAGGTGGGGTCGCCCGCGCCGTCCTGGTGGACGTCGAAGTACACCCGCACCGTCTGTCCGGCGTAGGCGCCCAGGTCGTAGGTCACCTGCTGCCAGCCGTTGGTGCTCTTCATGGTCTTCATCACCGTGGCCAGGGTGGCCGAATTGGCGGGGTTCTGGATGAGGACCTCCTGCCAGTCCGAGCCCGTGCTGTCCTGGGTGCCGCCGTACCACCAGAAGGTCAGCTGGGGCCTGCTGTTTCCGGGCCCCGGCTGGGGCACCACCACGTCCTGGTACAGGCAGGTGTCCCCGGCCGGCTCGTAACCCGCGGGGCCGAAGTCCGTCCCCAGCAGGGCCGAATAAGCGCCGCCGTGGGCCTGGTCGGTCGAGAGCGAGGGGGGCGTGGAGGGCACCGCGGCGCAGTCGGACTGCCAGCCCTCCATGCTGCCCTGCTCAAAGCCGGGATTCTGGACCGCGTTGGAGGCCGAGGCGGAGGCGGCCGCGGGGTACAGCTGCGAGGTTGGGATCAGCTCCCGCGCCGTGTGCGCGCTGCCCCATTCCAGCTGGGCACCGAGGCCCCCGAGATTCTGGAAGTAATCCATGGTGATGGCGTACTTCTGCCCGGCCTGGAAGGTGAAGGGCACCACCCCCGAACCGTTGTACGTGCCGCTCTGGCCCTGCAGGACGAACTGGTCGACCACCAGGTACTGGTTGCCCGAGGCGTCGGAGACCCAGACCCTGCACCCGTCGTCCGTGTTCGTGTAAATGGTGTACTGTTCGCCGTACTGCGCCTGCACGTAACCCGTCCAGCGCACGAAGAAGTCCGTGGTGAGGGACCCGCAGCCGGGCGCGCTGAACGACGAGAAGTTCACCTGAGGGTCCAGCTCGCTCCCGCAGGCCGGGCCGCTGGGGAAGGCGTAGTGGTTGGGATAGCTGTAGTTGGCGTAATAGGTCCCCGTCAGGCCGGTGCCCGTGCCCACCAGGGTGGCCGGTCCCGCGGTCACGGTGAGGGTCGGGGTGGCGCTGGGCGTCGGCGTGGGGCTGGCCGTGCGCGTGTCCGTGTCCGTGGCGCTGAAATTGGGCGACACCGTCGACGAAGGGCTGGCCGTGGGAGTGTCCGTGGCCGTGAAGTTCGGCGAGGCCGTGGAGGACGGCGTCCGCGTGGAACTTGCCGTGCCCGTGGGGCTGGAGGTCCAGCTGGGGCTGGCCGTGGGCGTGGCGGTGGAAGTGGGCGTGGAGGTCGGCGTGGCCGTGGAAGTGGCCGTGGGCGTGAAGGATTCATAATTGATTGTCACGCCGGCCAGGTTCAGGGAGGTCGGGTCGTGTTGCCCGTCCTCGTGCACGTCGAAGTACAGGCGGATGGTCCGGCCGCGGTAGGCGCTCAGGTCGAAACTGGCGGGCTGCCAGCCGCCCGAATTGCCGCAGATCTTCATCACCTGGGCCAGCACCGCGCCGTTGGCGGGGTCCAAAATCTCGGCCTCCTGCCAGGACGTGGGCAGGGAGTCGTTGCTGAAAGGCTCGTACCAGAACTGCAGCACCGGGTCGACGTTGGGGTTGGAAGAGACCTGGACGTCCTGGTAGATCGCGCTGTCTCCGTAGGGGGCCAGGGGCGGGTAGCCCTGGTACCCCAGCTGGGCGATGTAGGTTCCGCCCGCTCCAATGGGCGGGGGGCCGGTCTGGATCGACGGAGGGGGCACCTGGCCGGCCAGGGTCCAGAAGCTGAAGTCGCCGGTGGTGAAGCCGTTCTGCACCTGCGTGGTCACCGGCACCACCGTGGGCGTGGCCGTGGCCGTGGCCGAAACGGTGAAGGTGGGCGAAAGGGTGGAGGTGGGCGTCACCGTGGCCGAAGGCCCCTGGCAGAAGTTGGCGAAGATCGAAATCGCCACCGGGGCCGTGTTCCCCGTGGGGAAGGTGGCCGGAAAGCTCGAGTACGAATACGAGTGGAAGTACACCGTGCCGCTTCCCGGGTAGGTGTCGCTGATATCCACTCCGCTCTGCACCTGGAAGGCCAGCCAATAGGTTCCGGCCGGAATGTCCACCGGCGCCCCAAAGCTGAGCGCGTTCCACCCCACCACCGCGGTCTGCCCCGCCGTCGCGGCGATCAGGGTGGTGGGCTGGGTCCCTCCGGGGTTGCTGGCGTACAAGGCCATCTGGATCTGCCCCGACCCCGAGGTGGAGGGCACGTACAGCTCCATGCCGCTGACCGAAAGCGGCTCCGCGGCGGTCACGACAACGGCGTTGAGCCCGGTGACATTGGACGACACGCTTTCCACCGCGTCGTCTCCCAGGGCCCCGCATCCCGCCGGCAGCGGCGTGGGGCTGGGCGTGGCGGTCGAGCTGGCCGTGGAACTGGGCGTGGCGCTGGAGGTGGCGGTGGCCGAGACCACCGTGGTCAAGGTCGAGGACGGGCTGACCGTGGGGCTGGCCGTGGCCGAATAAACCGGAGTCCCGGTCGACGAAGGCGAGGCCGTGGGGCTGGCCGTGGCCGAAAGCGCCGGGGTCCGGGTTGACGAGGGCGTGACGGTGGGACTGACACTGAAGGTGGAAGTGGCCGTGGAAGTGGGGGTCGCCGTGCCGGTGTCCGTGGAGGTGCCGGTGGGCGTGGGCGTGCGCGTGGAGGTGCGGGTGTCCGTGGGCGTGACCGTGTCCGTGGGCGCCAGGGACGGATACGTGACCGACACGTCGTCGACGTACAGGAAGGTGGTGGAAGGATCGTTGTTGCCGTCCTGGAAGACCTTGAAGTACAGGCGGATGGTCCGCCCGATGTAGGGCCTCAGGTCAAAGGTCACCTCCCGCCAGGAGCTCTGGGTGTAGGCCCCCGGAGCCAGGGGGGTCGCCAGCACGTTTCCGCTGGTGTCCATGATGTCCATCTCCTGGTAATCCTGGCTGTCCCCGCTGTTGCCGGCCCGGTACCAGAACACCAGGGTGGGGCGGCCGTTGCCCTGGGCCACGGTCACGGACTGGTGCAGGCAGCTGAACCCGAAGGGTTCCTGGCCCGAAACCGTGCCCAGCAGGGCCGAAGTGCTCCCGCCCAGGGTGTGGTTCTGGTCCGTGGAAGGCACGGCCGGCACCACGCAGTCGCTCGTCCAGCCGGCCAGGCTTCCCTGCTCGAACTTGCCGTTGACCACCTGGGTGGGCGCCGTGGTGGGCGTGGCCGTCACGGTGGGGCTGTCCGAGAAGGTGGGGCTGGCGCTGAAGGTCTGGCTGATGGTGTAGGTCTGGGTGATGGTCGAACTGGGCGTGGACGTCGGCGTGCCGGTCGACGTGGGCGAATCCGTCGGGGTGGACGTCGGCGTGGCGGTGCCCGTGGCCGTGGGCGAATCCGTCGGCGAAACGGTTGCCGTCGAACTCGGCGTGAAGGTGGAAGTGGATGCCGCCAGGCCCCTCGTGGCCCAGGCCCCCAGGAACAGGGCCGTCCAGGCAGCCGTGGCAAGGATTTTCCGCGTTTTGGT
>JAJYGY010000287.1 GCA_021790555.1 bacterium | reverse complement strand
GCCGGGTCGTTCTGCAAATCGGCGTCCATCGCGACGATCACCTCGCCGCGGGCGTGGGCAAAACCGGCTTGCAGGGCCGCCGTCTTCCCGAAGTTCCGGCGAAAGCGAATGATCCGCACCCGCGGGTCCGAGGCGTGCAGCCCCTTGAGGACCGGGAAGCTGTTGTCCGTGCTGCCGTCGTCCACGAAGACTATCTCGTAGTCGTACCGCCCGTCCAGGGCCCGTGTGATCTGTTCGTACAGGGCCGGCAGGTTATCCTGCTCATCCAGCAGGGGCACCACCACCGTCACCAGGTAGCGCAGCCGGATGATCCACAGGATGCGGCGGCCCATGTCGTCCGGGTCGCTTTCGCGCAGGCGCTTGAAGTCCTCGGCCGCGTGGGTCTTGCCGGGTTCGAACTCCTGGCCCTGCAGCGACGCCAGGATCTTCTCCAGGCCCAGCGTGACGCCGCTCAGGAGGTTGGCCAGGTAGGCTTTCAGGAATTCCGGCATGGGATCAGGATTTCCTCTTGGAGGGCCTGGCGAAGCCCGGCGGCACGGCCAGCCCCGCCGTGACCACCAGCTTCATGCCCTGCTCCACCGTCATGTCCAGGGGCACCACGTCCTTCAGGTCCACCAGGAAGGTGTGCCCCAGGTAGAGCTGGTTGCTGGGCACGTACACCAGGGCCGCCTTTTTCCTCCCCCAGGAAGGATTGGGCGCGGCCACCTCGGCCGTCAGGAAGCCCAGGGCGTAGGCCCCTCCCGGCGTGATCCTGGCCAGCACCACCTGGCGCAGCTTGGCGTCGCCCTGCACGCTGAAGGCCGACACCACCTGGTGCACGCCGTCGTAGATGGCGTTGACCAGCGGGATGTGCCGGATGACCCCCTCCATCACCGAAAAGACCAGCCGGCCGATGAACATCTGGGTGGCCACGCCGATGAAGAAGATGATGACCACCATGGCCACCGAGCCCAGGATGGTGGGCACGTACCAGGCGTCCAGCCTCACCAGGGTCTCCTTGGGCAGGGCCAGGGAGAGCACCGCCTCGCTGACCGGCCCCACGTGCCGCACCAGCAGGCTGACGAGGATCCCCAGCACGAACCAGGTGATCAGCAGGGGCAGGATGGCCAGGAAACCCGTGAGCAGGTAGGTTTTGAGCGTCACTTTCTTTCGGTTGGGCATGCCGCCTCCCAGGAATGTTATGTCCCCGCCTTCCGTCCGCGTGATGCCGCGGGGGCCAGGGTGGTGATCCTCGCCAGCCCCCCGAACTCGCGGGCCAGCTCGAGGCGGTTTTGCGTGGCCGGAATCAGGCCTCCGCCTTCAGGCCGGCGCGCGCTGGAAAAGCGGGCCATGCCCGCCACCAGGTCGGCCAGCTGCACCAGGTGGTTCTCGGCCGAAGGCAGGGGCCGGAAACCCGAGTACTGGAACCTCCGGGACCGGTTCACCTTCTTCAGCACCCCGGCCCAGTTCAAACCCGTCCGCTGGTCGGGAAAGAAGGACCACAGCCCCGGCTCCCAGCGCCGGGCGGCCGTCCGCAGCAGGCGGGCGTACATGCCCTCCCATTCGCCCCGCTCCTGCCTCCAGGCCGGCCTTCTCAGGGGCGGCCGGGCCCTCCACACCAGGACGTCCAGGCAGAGGTCGCGCCTTTCCACGGCCAGCCGGGCGCTGTGGAAAAAGTCGCGGCAAGCCTCCAGGCGGGGCCGCCGGGTGCGCACCCGGCTCCACTTCAGGTCGCTCACCCCGTGGCGCCGGGCGTGCCCGGCCAGCTCCCTTTCCAGCCCGTCGAGGGCCGGCGCGGGGCCGGAAACCGCCGCCAGGGCCCTCCAGCACTCGCCCGATCCGCCCGATTCGTCCGAATAAAGCGCCAGGGCGGGGGTCATCCTAGGACCTCCCCCCGGCCCTGTCCAGTTCCGCCTTCATGGCCTCCAGGCCCGCCCGCGCGCCCCGCGGCCTCCAGCCCAGCTCGGCTTCCAGCTTGTCCGCCTTCAGTCCCGCGTCCAGGGGGCGCGCCGCCTTCTGGCCCAGGTCCGCCGTGGAAACCGGCCGCAGCAGTTCCCGGTCCAGGCCGAACACGCGGCAGGCCTCCCGGGCGAAGGCCAGCCTGTCCAGCCGGTCCCTGCCCACCACGTGGTAGGTGCCCGCCATGCCGAACATCACCAGCTCGTAGCAGGCCCGGGCCAGGTCGTCGTTGTAGGTGGGGTTGGACACCTGGTCCCCCGGCACCCGCATGGGCTTTCCCTGGCCCAGGTTCGCGACCAGCTGGTAGACGAAATTTTTCCCCTGTGGCTCCGGGCCGTAGACCACCGTGGTGCGCGCCACCAGGGCCCCGGGATGGGCCAGAAGCACCCGCTTTTCCCCCTCCAGCTTGGAGCGGGCGTAGGCGCCCAGGGGGGCCGGCGGATCCCCTTCGGCGTAGGGGCCGGCCTTGCCGTCGAAGACGTATTCGGTGGAAAAATAGACGAAGGCGGCGCCGGCCAGCCTGGCGGCCCGGGCCGCGGCCTCGGGAGCCAGGGCGTTGATCCTCTGGGCCTTCTCTTCGTCGGCCTCGCAGCCGTCCACCCAGGTCCAGCCGGCGGGAAAATAGACCGCCGAGGGCCCAAGCTCGCGGATCAACGCGGGCGCGGCCTCCAGGTCCTCCAGGTCGAGCGGCCTCAGGCCCGGCTCGGCCTGGGCGCGGGTGTGGGCCGTGCCCACCCAGGGCTTGTTCTGGATCTTGAAGGCCCGGACGAGGGCCTGGCCCACCTGCCCCGAGGCCCCCACGACGAGGTTTTTCATGCCGCCCCTCCCTGGTCCAGGAGGGGTGCCAGCCCCTTGCGCAGGAAACTGGCGCGGTGGATGGGGCAGGGCCCGTGCTCGCGCAGGGCCTTCCAGTGCTGGGCCGTGCCGTAGCCCTTGTGCCTGTCGAAGCCGTAGAGGGGATAGCGCTGGTGGTGCCGCTCCATCAGGCGGTCGCGGCTGACCTTGGCCAGCACCGAGGCCGCGGCGATGGAGAGGCTCAGGGCGTCGCCCCTCACCAGGGGCCGGCAGGGGAGGCCCGCCTGGGGCGCGTGGGGGCCGTCCACCAGGGCGGCCTGGGGCCTCACCGCCAGGCCCTCCAGGGCCCTGGTCATGGCCAGGAGGCTGGCCCTGAGGATGTTGTGGCGTTCGATCTCCTCCTCCGAGGCCCATCCCAGGGCCCAGGCCAGCGAGGCCGACTGGATGAGGGGGAACAGGGCCTCGCGCCGGGAAGGGCTGAGTTTCTTGCTGTCGGTCAGGCCCGGAAGCTCCCCCAGCCGCCCGGGGTCGAGGATGACGGCCGCGGCGGCCACCGGGCCGGCCAGAGGCCCCCGGCCGGCCTCGTCCACCCCGGCCACCCGCTTCAGCCCCCGGCTCCACATCTCCTGCTCATGCTCCAGACCCGCCGTTTCAACCACGCCCGCTCCGTTCGCGTTGACATGCCCGGGAGCCCCGGTAGGGGGCCTCCCCCGCGCCTCATGCGATCTTCACGCCTTCCAGTCCCAGCAAGAACCGCTTCCACTCCAGGCCGCAGCCGAAGCCGCCGATCCTGCCTCCCGAGGCGATGACCCGGTGGCAGGGCACCACGATGGGCAGCGGGTTGGCTCCCATGGCGCCGCCCACGGCCCGGGCCGCGCCGGGCCTGCCCGCCATGCGCGCCAGGTCGCCGTAGCTGACCACGCATCCGAACGGCACCTTCCGCAGCGCCCGCCAGGCCCGCCTCTGGAAGGCGGCGCCCCCCATCCTCAGACTTGCCAGGAAGGCGCGGCTGAAAGCCCTGCGCCTGCCGCTCAGGTACTGGCCCAGCTCGTCCAGGGCCAGCCGCAGCGCCGGCGAGGCGGCCCGGCCGCGCCCCGCGCCGCGGGGCCCCCTTCCCCGGATCAGCTCGATGCCGGTGACGGCGCCCGCCTCCACCGTGACGGAGCAGCCCCAGGGGCCTTGCCAGACCTCCCCCACTTCGCGGGACGGGACGTCCTCCTTCTTTCGCGCCGGTATCATGTCCCCTCCTGGCCGCCGGCCTGCATGCCCTTGGCCTCCTCCATGTCCACCTTTCCCAGCGAGCCGCCGGGATGGAACTTCCTGAAGTCCTCGGCCTTGAACTGCTTGGCCTTCTGCAGCTCCACGCCCAGCCCGCTCAAGACCAGCAGTTCGGCCAGCACGCTGGCGCGGGGGGCCAGGTTCAGGGGGTCCCCCTCGCGCTTCACGCCGGCGAAGAGGAACGCGTCGCTCTGGCGGGCCAGCCAGGAATCCGCCCGGCCCGAGACGCCCAGGATGCGGGCCCCGTTCTTCTTCAGCGTGGAGACGGCGTTCTTGATCTCCTCCGTCTCTCCGGAATTGGAGATGGCGATGACCACGTCCCCGGCCGCCACCTGGCCCGAGGCGCCGTGGCTGGCCTCGGTGGCGTGGAGAAAGAAGGCCGGCGTTCCCGTGGAGGAGAAGGAGGAGGCGATGTACCCGGCCACGTATTCGGGCTTGCCCACCCCGGTGACGTGCAGCCGCTTGCCCTGGGCCTCCTGGCCCCGGATGAGGCGCACGGCCGCGTCGAAATAGCCCCGAGGGACCTTGCGTCCCAGGGCGCCCAGTTCCCTCAAGGCCGCCTGGACGAACTGGTCCGAGGCTTCGCCGGCATCCAGAGAGGCCGGCGGGGCCGGAGGCAGCCGCGGGGACCGGCCCTTGTAGAGCCCCAGGATTTCGCGCCGGGCCCGGCCGGCCCGGGGCTGGCCCCCCAGGCGCCTGACGCAGGCCGCACCGCAGGCGTGGGCCAGCTGTCCGGCGTCCCGCAGGCCCAGGCCCAGGGCCGCGGCCGCCACCAGCCCGCCCATGAAGGCGTCCCCGGCGCCGGTGCTGTCCAGGGCCCGCGCGCCCTTGCGCGAGGGCAGGAAGATGCCCTGCCCGCCGTCCGAAAAGGCGGCCCCGCGCGCGCCGGAGGTCAGGGCGACCCAGCGGCCCGGCTTCTTCCTCAGTTTACGGTGCAGGGCCAGGGCCATCCGGGCCGGGGCGCCCCTGGGCACCAGTTCGGCGGCGATGGAGACCGAGGTCTTCAGGTGGTCGGCCCCCTCCAGCACCCGCTTCAACTGCGCCCGGGTCCCCAGGCCCCCCCTGGCGGCGGCCTGTGAAGGCGGGATGTCCAGGTCGACGAAGACCGGCTTGCCCAGCGCGGCGGCCAGCTTCAGCAGCGCCAGGCAGGCCTCCAGCCTCAGCTGCGACACCTCGGTGCTGACGAAGCGGGTGAGGCGGATGAGCGGCTCGAAGCGCGGGATGTCCGCGGCGCGCAGGGCCTGGGTGGCTCCGGGGTCCATGTAGATGGCCCGCTCCCCCGCGCGGTCCACGTAGATGCGCGAGGTGGCGGTTCGCGCGCCCTCGGCCAGGAACCACTGGTGGTCCACCCCCTGGGCATCCAGGGCGCGGCGCAGGAAATCCCCGGCCTCGTCGTCCCCGCCCAGGCCGAACAGGGCGCAACGCAACCCCAGCGCCGAGGCCCAGCACAGCTGGTTGAGGATGACGCCGCCGGCCTGGCAGGTTTCCTGGAGCACCCTCCCCTTGCTTTCCGGCCCCAGGATGGATTCCACCCGGCAGAGGGTGTCCTTGACCGCGCCGCCCACGCCCACCAGGTCGAAGGTCCTTTCCACCCGCGAAACCGGGACGGGAGCTTCGGCGGCCGCCCTGGCGCCCCCGCGGGCCCCGCGCGAACGCCACTCGGCGGGGACGAAGCCGGCCAGTTCCTGCTTGAGGTCGCGGTAGCGCTGCAGCCACAGGCCGCGCTGGGCGCCGGTCAGGGCCGGCGTGCCCTCGCCCAGGGCCTCGCAGGCCAGCACGCCCTCCTCCTTCAGGGCCGCCTTCATGCAGGCCACCGGCTTCGACACCATTTCGCCGGCTTCGTCGAAACGCCAGGCCGACACCATGGCCTCGAACACGGCCTTGAAGCGCTCCATCAGCTTCACTTCCCCGGCCAGGCAGGCCTTCCAGGCCCGCTTCCATTCTCGGGGAAACAGGTTGGCCCCGCCCGCCACCAGGCCGGCGGGCAGTTCCCTTCCCAGCCAGAAGCGGTGCAGCCCGCCCTTCAGGCCCCCCAGGGGGCCGCGGGCCGGCGAAAAGATGGAAAAGGCCAGGTTGGGGTCGCCCAGGTACACGCCGAACTCGTCGCGCTGCTTGAAGTGGCGGGCGGCCTTCAGGTAGTTGCCCACCACCTTGGCGCCGGCCGTCACCTTGGCCCCGAACACGAAATCGAGCCGGGCCAGCTGCTTCAGGTCGCGGGTGCGCAGGTGGGCCTCGCGGCCCTCGGCGGCGATGCCGGCGTTGTCGTAGAGGCACACGGGCAGGCTCCTGCCCAGGAACTGGAAAAGGGGAAGCACGTGCTGGTGGAAGAGCGGCACGGGTTCGGGCGCGTCGGCGATGGAAAGCGGGGCGATCACGGCGGCCTGGGCCCCCAGCTTCAGGGCGTGCTCCAGGTTCTCCATGCTGTCGGCAAGCCGGTGCGCGGTGACCCCCGCCCACAGGCCGGGCCCCTTGGCCGGCAGGGCGAAGTGGCAGGCCTCGTTGGCCTGGCGCAGCAGGGCCGGGGGCAGGCGGTGCCATTCGCCGGTGGTGCCTCCGGAGAAGATCATGTCCGCGCCCTGGCCCTCCTGGCAGACCCATTCCACCAGGGCCTCCTGCGAGGCGGCGTCGAACTCCCCGCCGGCCTTCAGGGCCGTCAGCACCGGCACCGAAAGGCCGCGGGAGATGGAGGGAAAGGTGGAATCGGCCAAGTAAGTTCCCGAGAAGAGCCGCCCGGAGCGGCCCGGTTGAAGCAACCCCGCCAGTATCTCGCGCCGGGCTCAAGGTTTTCAAGGCCTTTCATCCCGGCCCATGAAATCAAAAAGCCACTGGGCTGCGCAGTGGCTTCTTCGACGCGGAATCCGGAAATGTCTTTGAGATGGAGGTCAGCGCACCGCGTCGCCCTTGGCCACCAGGGCCAGGCGGCCCAGGAAGGAGCCCGCCTTGCGCAGGTTCCAGCGCCAGTCGTCCCAGCGCACGGCCCTCAGCAGCTTGCCCGGCCGCATCATGGTCTTCAGGTACATGCGCCGCCGCAGGCGCACCAGGGCCTCGCCGTCGAGGGCCTCGGTGCGGATGATGGGCCGGTCGGCCAGGGGGAAGAACTCGGCCCAGTCCCGGGTCTTCAGGAAGCCCCGGTCGGTGTACCAGTTCCAGGTGTCGGTGTTGGGGAAGGGCACGCAGAAGCCGAACTGGGTGTAGAAGGGCTCTATTTCGTTGATGAAGGCGATGGTGTCCTCCACGCTCTTCTCCGTCTCGCCGGGAAGTCCGATGATGGCCAGCCCGTAGAAGAGGATGCCCACCTCGTGGCACCAGCGGGCGGCCTGGCGGATGTCGTCCTTGGTGACGCCCTTGGTGGTGCCCTCCAGCACCTCGTCGGAACCGGATTCGATGCCGAAGGCGATCTCCCGGCAGCCGGCCCGCTTCATCAGCTGCAGCATGGGCTTGTTCACCGTGTTGGCCCGCGTGCAGCAGACCCAGCTCAGGTTCAGGCCGCGCTCGATCATCAGGTTCATCATCTTCTCGATGCGCTTCTGGTCCAGGGTGAGCACGTCGTCGAAGAACAGGAAGTGCCTGAGGCCGTGCTCGCGCTTGAGCCATTCCAGCTCGTCGACCACCTTGACCACGTCGCGCTTGCGGAAGGGCAGCTTGCCGAAGGCGCAGAAGGAGCAGGTGAAGGGGCAGCCCCGCGAACTCTGCACCACGGTGAAGGGCGAATCCATCACCCCGGTGTGGTAGGGCTTCAGCGAGGGCAGCAGGTGGTAGGCGGGGTAGGGCAGCTCGTCGGGGTCCATCAGGCGGGGGGGCTCGGCCGTGGTGGCGAACCCTCCGTCGGCCAGGCGGTGGGTGACGGCGGGGGCCTGGTCCATGCCCTTGCCGGATTCCAGCGCCTTCAGCACCGGTTCCAGCAGGCATTCCGGCTCGTCGTTGAAAAAGAGGTCCACGAAGGGATGCTGCTTCATGAACTCGTCGCGCAGCCAGGGGGTGTCGCCCACGATCTTCAGGCGCGCCATGGTGAAGACGCCCCTTTCGCGGGCCGCCTTCAGCACCTCCAGGTCCGGCTCCTGGGTGTCGAAGCCCATGCGGATGACGCAGGCGTCGGGGCGGAACTCGTCCAGGGCCCGCTCCACCTCCCCCAGGGAAAGGTCCAAGCCGTTGGCGTCCAGCATCCGGACCTGCCATCCGGCCCTTTCGGCCACTGCGGCGCAGTAGAGCAGCGACAGGGGCGGGTAGACCGAGCCGATGTCCTTGTGTTCAAAGCGCTCCTCGCGCACCACGGGGTACCCCTGGACGCGCGGCGGGTTGACGACGAGAAGTTTCATGCTCCCTTCCACCAACGGCTATTCCTCCGCCCCTTTGCCGGCCTTGGCGGCCTTGCCGGCCTCCTGGCGCGCCACCCAGGCCTTGATGTCCTCCAGGCATTCCACCACCAGCTTCGCCTTGGAAAGCCCGAACTGGAAGGGGTACTTGTCCTCCGGCGAGCGCTTCAACACGATCATGGGGTTTCCCTTGAACTCGGATTCCTCGACCAGGGCCATGCCTTCTCCATGAAGAGGGGGGTGGAATCGCCTGGGGGACCCGCGGCCCCCTCCCGCGGGTCCCCCTTCCTTCAGGAAGCCCGCAGGGTTCCGGCCTGGGCGGCCGGGGCCGGGGCCCCCACCGAGGCCTTGCCGCCGCTGGCCTTGTAGTCCATCACGTGCCCCAGCAGCGAAAGCACCCCGCGCCAGGCCAGGTTCCACTGGGCCGCGGTGCGCAGGGTCAGGGCCGAGCGCGCCAGGAACCAGGGGTGCAGGTGCAGGCGCCACAGGCGCTTGACCCACTTCTCCTGGTCGATGTTGGTCTTCAGCACGGGCTGGCTCCTGTAGATCGG
>JAJYGY010000092.1 GCA_021790555.1 bacterium | reverse complement strand
CTTCACGCACTCCTCCATGGCGTTCCCCACGGCGGCGGGAAGCGAGGCCTGCTCCTCGGCGGCCAGTTCAAACACCAGTTCGTCGTGCACCTGCATCAGCACCCGGCTGCGGCATTTCTTCGCCTTCAGCAGTTCCTCCACCTCCAGCATGGCGCGCTTGATAAGGTCGGCGGCGGAACCCTGGATGGGCGTGTTGACCGCCGTGCGTTCGGCGAATTCGCGCAGGGCCTTGTTGGCGCTGTGGATCTCGGGGATGGCCCGGCGCCGCCCCAGCAGTGTGGTGACGAAACCCTTCGCCCGGGCCTGCTCCTTGCACGACTCCAGGTAGGCGCTCACCTTGGGGAACTGGGCGAAGTAGGCCTGGATGAAGGCGCGCGCCTCCCCCTGCGGGATTCCAAGCTCCCTGGAAAGCCCGAAGGCGCTCATGCCGTACAGGATGCCGAAGTTGATGACCTTGGCGCGCCGCCGCATGTCCTCCGTCACCTTGGACTCGGCCACCCCCAGCACCCGGGCCGCGGTCCGGGCGTGGATGTCCTGGCCCTTGCGGAATGCCTCGGTGAGGGCCTCGTCCCCGCAGAAATGGGCCAGCAGGCGCAGCTCGATCTGCGAATAGTCGGCCGAAAGGATGAGGTCGCCCTTCCGCTCCGCCACGAAGGCGAGGCGCACCCTCCGGCCGAGCTCCGTGCGGATGGGGATGTTCTGCAGGTTGGGGTCGGAGGACGAAAGCCGCCCCGTCGCCGCCACGCTCTGGTTCCAGGCGCAGTGCAGGCGTCCGTCCGCCGGGTCGATCATCCGGGGCAGGGCCTGCAGGTAGGTTCCGGAAAGCTTGGCCAGCGCCCGGTATTCCAGCACCAGGGCGGGCAGGGCGTGCATCGGCGCCAGGAATTCCAGCACCTCGTTGTCGGTGGAATACCCCGTCTTGGTCTTGCGCTGGGGCGGCATGCCCAGGTCCTTGAACAGCACCTCGGCCAGCTGGGCCGGCGAATTGAGGTTGAATTCCCTGCCCGCCGCCTTGAGGGCCTTGGCCGCGAGCGACCGCATGCCTTTCTGGGCCTCCTGCTCCAGTTCCTCCAGGACCCCCACGTCCAGCTTCACCCCGCGTTGCTCCATGCCCGCCAGCACGGCCGAGAGGGGCGCCTCCAGGTCGCGGTAGAGCCCGTCCAGGGCCTCCTTTTCAAGCCGGGAGGCCAGCGGGGGCTCCATGTCGGCCAGGGCCAGGGCCCGCGCGGCCAGGGCGGCCGGGTCGGCGAACAGCGACTCCTGCTGCGGGGACTCCAGACCCTCCTGGGGAAGGCCGAGCGCGCCGGCCGCCTCGGGCAGGTTCCTCCAGGGGCGGTTGGAGTCCAGCAGGTATCCGGCGATCTCCACGTCCATTCCCGGCCCGGGGGCCGGCAGGCCCCGCTTGAGCAGGGCGGCCTGCAGGGGCTTGAAGCGGAAAAGGGCCAGCCGCCGGAAGGAGGCCGGGCCCTCCTTGGCTTTCCTCGGCCAGGCTTCCGGGGGGAAGGCCAGGGCGCGGCTTCCCTGGGCCAGCACCAGGCTGGACGGAGCGGATTCCGGATACAGGGCCAGGCCGGCCGGCTTTTCCGGGTTCCATCCCCTGGCCAGTTCCTTCAAAAGGCCGGCCTCGTCCTCCACCGAAACCAGGCGCGGCGCGGGGCGGCGCGGGGCGCGCGGCACCGGGGCCTTCGCCTCCCCGGCGGGGGGGGCGGCTTCGCCTTCCCCGGCCTGGGCGGCGTACTCGGCCCAGAGCTGCTTCAGTTCCAGGTCCTTGAGCATGGGCAGCAGGGCCTTGAAGTCCGGGCGGCCGGCGCGCAGGTCGTCCAGCGCCCGCCCCAGGGGGACCTCCTTCACCAGCAGCGCCAGTTCGCGGCTGGCCCGGGCCTGGTCGGCGAATTTCACCAGGTTTTCCCGCAGCTTGGGCTTGGAAACCCCGGCCGCGGAGGCCAGCACCTTTTCCAGGTTGGGATGCCCTGCCAGCAGCTCGGCCGCCGTCTTCTCGCCGACGCCCGGCACGCCCGGGATGTTGTCCGAGGCGTCTCCCATCAGGGCCAGCAGGTCCGGGATCTGGCACGGAAGGACGCCGAAGCGCTTCTTCACCTCGTCGGGGCCGTAGAGGCTGCCCCCCTGGGGGCTTTCCCGGTAGACCCGCAGGCCCGGCCGGATGAGCTGCAGAAGGTCCTTGTCCGAACTCATCAGCACGGTTTCCAGGCCCTGGCCGGAGGCCATTTCCGCCAGGGTGGCCATGATGTCGTCGGCCTCGAACCCGGGCTGGCTGAGCAGGTGCCAGCCGCAGTGGGGCACCAGCGCGAGGATCTCGGGAAGCTGCTGGCGCAGGGGCTCGGGCATGGGCTGGCGCTGGGCCTTGTACTGGGCCAGCAGCTTGTCGCGGAACGTGGGGCCGGGCGCGTCGAAGGCCACCACGGCGAAATCCGGGGAGAAGTCCTTTTCGGCCTTGATCAGGGCCCTCAGGAATCCGTGGATGGCGTTGGTGCTGCGCCCCTTGGAATTGGCCATGTCCCGGATGGCGTAGAAGGAGCGGTAGGCGTAGGCCAGCCCGTCCACCACCACCATCCGTTTTTTCGTTTTCGCTCCCATATGGTCTCCCCGATTCTCGACTCCGGACTCCTTCAAGCCAAATGGCACGCCACCCGGTGTTCCGGCTCCACTTCCCTCCATTCCGGCGCCTGGCTCTCGCAGCGCGGTTCCTTGAGGGGGCAGCGGGGATGGAAGGGGCAGCCGGCGGGCGGGGCGCTGGGGGAAGGCGGCTCACCCTCCGGCCCCTCCGCCTCCCTGGGCTCCTCCCCGGGGGCCGGCGGGATGGCCGACAGCAGGGCCCGCGTGTAGGGATGGCGCGGCGAGGTGTAGAGGGCCCGGCTGGGCGCCTGCTCCACGAAACGGCCGAGGTACATCACCGCCACCTGGTCGCTCATGAATTCCACGACCCTCAGGTCGTGGGCGATGAAGATCATGCCCATGCCGTCCTGGCGCTGGAGGTCCTTCAGCAGGTTGAGGATCTGGGCCTGGATGGAGACGTCCAGCGAACTGACCGGCTCGTCGGCCACCAGCAGCCTGGGGCGCGTGGACACCGCCCGGGCGATCCCCAGGCGCTGGCGCTGCCCCCCGGAAAATTCGTGGGGATAGCGGCGAAGGGCGCTTCCAGGCAGCCCCACCCTCTCCATCAGCGCCCCGGCGGCCCGGGCCCGCCCGGCGGCCCCGAGGCCCTCGTGGATCACCAGGGGTTCGGTGATGGCCTCGCCCACCCGCATGCGCGGGTTGAGCGAGGCCTGGGGGTCCTGGAACACCATCTGCATGTCCCGGCGCCGGCTCCTCAGGTCCCCGCCCCGCAGGGCCAGCCAGTCCGCTCCCAGGAAGCGCACTCCGCCCGAATCCGGCTCCACCAGGCGCAGCAGGAGCTTGCCCAGGGTGGTCTTCCCGCAGCCGGATTCGCCCACCACGCCCAGGGTCCGCCCCTCCTCCAGGTCGAAGCTGAGGCGGTTGACCGCTGTCACGGCCTCCCTTTCCAGCCAGGACTTCCGCCTGGAGAGGGCGAAGCGCTTGGTCAGTTCCCGGACTTCCAACAGGGCCATCGTGTCCCCAAGGTTTCCCGGCGGTCACTCGCCGGATCCGTACAAATGGCAGGCCACCCGCCTCCCCTCCACCTCTTTCAATTCAGGATCCCGGCGCCGGCACAGCTTGAAGGCGTGCGCGCAGCGCGGGTGGAAGGCGCACCCGTAGGGCAGGTAGGAAATCTCGGGCACCTGCCCCTCCAGGCTGGCCAGGCGTCCCTGCGCGCCCAGGCGGGGCAGGCAGGCCAGCAGCCCCCGGGTATAGGGATGCTTGGGGTCCCCCAGCACGGCCTGCAGGTCCCCCATCTCGACGATCTCCCCGGCGTACATCACGGCCAGGCGGTCGGCCATCTGGGCCACCAGGCCCAGGTCGTGGCTGATCAACATCAGGGTCAGCCCCATCTCCCTCTTCAGCCGCTTCAGCAGCTTGAGGATCTGCGCCTGCACCGTCACGTCCAGCGCGGTGGTGGGCTCGTCGGCGATCAGCAGCCTGGGCTTGCAGGCCAGGGCGATGGCGATGAGCGTCCTCTGGCGCATGCCGCCGGAGAACTGGTGGGGGTACTGGCGCGCGCGGGAGGCCGCCTCCGGGATGCCCACCTTCTTCAGCATTTCCACCGAGGCGGCCCAGGCGGCCTGCCGGGCCATTCCCTGGTGCAGGCGGAACACCTCGGCCACCTGCTCGCCCACCCGCATCACCGGGTTGAGGCTGGTGAAGGGCTCCTGGAAGACGATGGAGATCTCACGGCCGCGGAGGGACCGCCAGTCCTCCGGCGTGGGCCGGTCCCATTCCCTGTCCAGGAAACGCAGGCGGTCCTGGGTCTGGGTGGCCCCCGGGGGAAGCAGCCCCAGCAGGGAGAGCGCGGTCAGGCTCTTGCCGCAGCCCGATTCCCCCACCAGGCCCAGGGTCTCGCCGGCGCGCAGCTCCAGGCTCACCCCGCGCACGGCCTCCGGGTCGCCCTGGGGGGTGTGGAAGGAGACGTGCAGGTTTTCCAGCGAAAGCAGGGTTTCCACGGCCGTTTCAGGCTCCCGGGTTGAGGGGGCTCACCTTTGCGCCGCGCGGGGGTTGAAATACTCGCGCAGGCCCTCTCCAAACAGGTAGATCACCAGCATGCTGGAACAGATGGCCAGCCCCGGAAACAGCGTCAGCCAGTAGGCCGTCTGCAGGTAGTCCTGCCCGCTGGTCAGGAGGCTGCCCCAGGAGGGGGTGGGCGGCTGCACGCCCAGGCCCAGGAAGGAAAGCCCGGCCTCCATCATGATGGCCCCGGCCAGGCCGAAGGTGACCGACACGTAGACGGGCCCCAGGGCGTTGGGAAGCAGGTGCTTCAGGATCAGGCGCCAGGGCGAGGCGCCGGCCGTCCTGGCCGCCAGCACGAACTCGCGCTCGCGCAGCGAAAGGATCTCGGCGCGCACCAGGCGGGCGATGTCCGTCCAGCCCGTCAGGGCGATGACCAGGATGACGTTCTCGATCCCCGGGCCCAGGAACACGATCAGGGCCAGCACCAAAAAGAGGGTCGGCACGCACAGGAAGATGTCCACGGCCCGCATGATCAGGGCGTCCACCCAGCCGCCCTGGGCGCCGGCCAGGGCCCCCAGCAGGACGCCGATCAGGGTGGTGGCCAGCACGGCGGCCGTGCCCACCCCCAGGGAAACCCGGGCGCCCCAGACCATGCGCGAGGCCACGTCCCGCCCCAGTTCGTCGGTCCCCATCCAGTGCAGGGGGCTGGGCGGCTCCAGCCGTTCGGCCAGGGACTGCCGGTCGGGGTTCTGGGGCGAAAGCCAGGGGGCCAGCAGGGCCACCCCGGCGAACAGCAGCAGGAAAAAGGCGCCCCATTTCAGGGCCCTGGGTTTTGGTGCGTTCATGACACGCGCCTCAATAGCGCACCCGCGGGTCCACCACGGCGTAGCAGATGTCGGCCAGCAGGTTCCCGAACACCGTCAGCACGGCGCCCATGACCACCACCCCCATCACCAGGGGGTAGTCGTAGTTCATGGCCGCCTCGTAGCCCAGCCGGCCCATGCCGGGCCAGGCGAAGATGGTCTCGATGATGAAGCTGCCCCCCACCAGGCCGGGCACGCTGAGGCCCAGCAGGGTGATGATGGGAAGCAGGGCGTTGGGCAGGGCGTGCCGGAGCGTGATGCGGCGCGCGCCCAGGCCCTTGGCGAAGGCCGTGCGGATGTAGTCCTGCGACAGGACCTCCAGGGTCGAATTCCTCATGTACTGCGCCACCGTCACCCAGGCCCCGAAGGCCGTGGTCCACACCGGAAGCACCAGGTGCCACAGGACGTCGCCGGCCTGGGCCAGCCAGCCCTGGCCCATGGACCAGGGAGAGGAAAAGCCCGAGATGGGAAACCATCCCAGCCAGGCCCCGAAAACCAGCTGCAGGAACAGCGCCAGCACGAAGGCGGGGATCGAAAAGGCCAGGAAGGAGGACAGGGTGAAGGCCCGGTCCAGGGGCGAGCCGCTGCGGATGGCCGAAAAGATGCCCAGGGGCAGCCCCAGGCCGAAGACCAGCAGCAAGGCCACGCCGTTGAGCAGGAGGGTGGCCGGAAGGGCCTGCAGGATGTGGCTCAGCACGCTCTGCCGGTCCTGGAAGGAATCGCCGAAATTGAACCCGGCGCAACGTTTCAGCCAGTCCCAGTACTGCGTGGAAAGCGGCTTGTCCAGGCCGTAGAGGGCCCGCAATTCGCGGATGGATTCCGGGGAGATGTGGGGATTCAGGCTCCCCCGCGCCGACACCGGGGAGCCCGGGGCCAGGTGCAGCACCAGGAAGGAAATGAGGGTGATGCCCAGCAGCAGGGGGACGGAAAACAGGGCGCGCTTCAAGGCGTAACGCAGGAGCATGGGGCTCACGAAAAGGAGGCGCCGACCGGACAGCATTGTACCGCTGCCGCGCGCCCCTTCAAGGCCAAAGTGCCCGGACCGGGCGGGCTGCTAGGGGTACAGCTGGATGGATTTCGGCACGTACCAGCGCGTGGGCCAGTACCACATGCAGCCGGTTTTGGTCACCAGCAGGCCGTGGAAACGCCGGTTGACCGCCGAAAGGCTGTCGGGCGCGAAGAGGAAGCAGACCGGCTGGTCCGCGGCGATCAGGGCGTGGAACTTCCGGTAGATCCGGACGCGCTTCTTCCAGTCGAAGGTGGTGCGCCCCTCCTCCAGCAGGCGGTCCACCCGCGGGTTCTTGTAGGAGATGAAATTGAGGCCCCCGGGGCCGCTCTCCTTGGAGTCCCAGATGACGTACTGGTCGGGATCCATCCCCAGGCCCCAGCCCAGGACCACGGTGTCGAAGTTTTTCTTGGAGACGTACTGGCTGTCGAACAGGGACCAGGCCAGGATCTGCACCCGCGCCCGGATCCCCAGCCTGGCGAACTGCTGCTGCAGGATGGTGGCCACCTCCTCGCGCACCTTGTTGCCCTGGTTGGTGGCGATGGTGAAGGCCATGGGCCTGCCGTCCTTCTCCCTCCAGCCGTCCTTGCCGCGCTTCCAACCGGCCTCGTCCAGCAGCTTTTCGGCCTTGCCCAGGTCGTAGGGCACCGGGGTCACCCGGGGGTTGTAGGCCGGCATGGAGGGCACGTAGGGGCCCGAGCAGGGCTGCCCATAGCCCAGCAGGATGCTGTCGATGAGGGCCTTGCGGTCGATGGCGTAGGAAAGCGCCCAGCGCACCCGCTTGTCCTGGAACATGGGCTTGAGCAGGTTGAATCCGAAGAACTCGTACTCGTTGAAACCCGGAAAGCGGAAGGTCCTGCCGATCTCCCGGAAGGAGGCCGAACGGCTCAGGTCGCGGTACTGGTCGGGGACGGAGCTCAGGTTGACGGTGTCCACGTTCTGGCTCTTCATCTCGAGGACCTGCGTGGCCGGATCCGGGATGATCTGGTAGAGGTAGCGGCGGATGTGGGGCTCTCCCTCCCAGTAGAGGGGGTTGGCCTTCAGTTCGATGGACTGGTTGCGCTTCCAGGAGACCAGGCAGTAGGGCCCCGTGCCCACGGGATGGGAATCGAAGGACCCGCCCGAGAGCTTGCGGCCCTTCAGCAGGTGCAGGGGCAGGATGGAGGCCTCGGCCCAGGCCGAAAGAGCCGGGGCGAAGGGTTTGCGGTAGGTCACCACCACGGTCCAGGGGTCGGGCGTCTCCACCCTGGAAACCAGCGAGAAGTCCGCCTTGAAGGGGCAGGCCACCTTTGGGTCCATGATGGCCCGGTAGGTGAAGGCCACGTCGGCCGAGGTGAAGGACTTGCCGTCCTGCCACAGGACCCCCCGCCGCAGGTGGAAGACGATCCGCAGGCCCTTGTCGCGCACCTGCCAGCTTTTGGCCAGGTCCCCCTCCAGTTCCAGCCCGGGGTTGTAGCGCAGCAGCGCGTCGAAGACGAGCCCGATGATGTCGTCCGAGGCCGAATCCTGGGCCAGCAGCGGGTTGAGGGTCACGGCGTCGCCGATGCTGGCGTCGACCCGGGCGTCTCCGTTGGCCACCACGTCGGCGTCCGGCACGCGGTCGTAATCCTTGTGGCCGCGGCCGCGGCATCCCGCCGTGGCGAAGGCCAGGCAGGCCGCCACCAGCCCGGCCGCCCAAACGCTCCCCCTGCTCATCGCTTCCTCCCCCCGGCGCGCCGGGCCGCGCGCGCCCTGCCGACGTAAAGCGTGGCCAGGCCGCCGCTGAGGCGGATGGCCCTGGCTCCTTCCAGGCCGGCCTGCCCCATGAACTGAAGCACCTTGTCCGGCTCGAAAAATCCCCGGATGGTCTCCCTCAGGTAGCCGTAGGCCTGGCCCTGCCCCGAGATCAGCCCGCCCACCAGGGGCAGGTAGAACCGCAGGTAGGGGGCGTAGGCGGCCTTCAGCAGCCAATTCGAAGGGCGGGTCAGCTCCAGGGCCAGGACCATGCGGCCCGGGCGGGTCACCCGTCCCATCTCGGAAAAGGCCCGCACGATGTCCGTGACGTTGCGGAGCCCGAAGGCCATGCAGGCGGCGTCGAAACTGCCCGCCCGGAAGGGCAGGCGCAGGGCGTCCCCCCGGCGCAGCGAAAAGCCGGGGATCCGGACCTTCTCTCCGGCCTTCTCAAGCATGCCGGGCGAGAAGTCCAGCCCCACGCCCCGGCAGCCGGGCACCCGCGCGGCGAAGGCCAGCAGCACGTCCCCCGTGCCGGTGCAGACGTCCAGCACGGTCCCGCCGGGGCCCAGTCCGGATTCGCGCACCAGGCGGTTCCTCCAGGAGGCGTCCAGGCGCAGGGAAAGCAGGCGGTTTAAAAGGTCGTAGCGGGGCGACAGGCGGGAGAACATGTCGCGCACGTAGGCGGATTTCTCCGCGGAGCGCGGATTGCGCGGATCCTGGAACTGGGCGTAGGAACTGGGGAAAGTTTTCATGTCAGGAAGGGGCCCCGGAAGGTCGGCGGGCCGGGATCCTCCGGCCCGCGCGTGGGGCGTG
>JAJYGY010000375.1 GCA_021790555.1 bacterium | reverse complement strand
AAGGGCTGCTCGGTGGCGCCTTCCTGGGTCACCTCGCACTGCAGCGGGGTCAGCTTCTTCTTCATCTCCTCCCTGCTCATGGGCTTGTACACGCGCGCCTCCGGTCGGGTGGTTTTGGGCCCCGGGGCCGGGTCCATGCCGGCCCCTTTCAGCGGGTCCTCCTTCTTCGCTTCCCTGGTCCAGACGCGGTCGAGGTACTGCACCCGGCCCGAGGCCTCGTGGTAGGCCCGGTAGCACACCGGGTTCTTCTTGTAGTAGTCCTGGTGGTACTTCTCGGCCGGGAAGAAGTCCGTCACCGGCGCGATCTGGACGGCGATGGGCTTCTTGAACAGCCCGGACCTCGCCATAGCCAGCTTGGAGATGTCCGCCAGGCGCTGCTGCTCCCTGTCGGCGTAGTAGATCACGGGCCGGTACTGCGGTCCCCGGTCGGCGAACTGGCCGCCGCCGTCGGTGGGGTCGATCTGGCGCCAGTAGGTGTCGAGCAGGCGCTGGTAGCTCACCTTGGCCGGGTCGTATTCCACCTTGACGGATTCCACGAAGCCGCGGCCGGCGTAGTTCTCATACGTGGGGTTGGCACCCCGGCCGCCGATGTACCCGGCCGTGACCTTCTTCACGCCCGGGACCTGCTCGAAGGGCGGGGTCATGCACCAGAAGCAGCCGCCGGCGAAAATGGCCGTCTTCCGGGCCGCGGCGGCCGAACTGGCCGCCCAACATAGGGAAAGCGCGAGGGAAAGGAGGAGCGGGGGGGTCTTTCCGAAAAGCCGGGGCATACGTCCTCCTAGCGGGTTCAGGGCCATGGGGCGGAGCTTGGTCCGTCCCTTCATGCCCGAACTACGCCGGGAGGGGGGCGCGGGTTTTTGTGAGAAAGGTTACGGGCCGTGTTTCCTGAAATCCGGCCAGGCTTCGCGCCGGGGACGAGCTGCCGCCGACATGGCGGATGGTCATGCCGGATCCGCGGCCGGGCCAGACGCGTGGCAAGGGGGGCTTCCCCCATTGCCACGGCCGGACCAGGTGGGCCTACGACTTGGCGGGCATGCGGCCGTCGTGGTCGTGGTCGCCGTCGTGGCCCTTGCGCCAGGCTCCCAATTCCTCCTTGCCGCCGTGGCTGGGCACGGCCTTCCACGCCTTTTCCATGGCCGGGTCCAGCTTGTCCATGTTCTGGAGAAACAGCACCACCTGCCAGATCTGCTGGTCGGTCATGGCCTTGGTGAAGGAGGGCATGCCGGTCAGGCGGATGCCGTGCTTGATCTTCCAGTAGGTGACGCCGGCCGGGTCGTCCTCCACCCCGTCCCTGGCCAGCTGGGGGGCGTGCTGGTACAGGCCCATGGCGATGTCCGAGGGCTTGCCGTCGGCCGCGCCGTGGCAGACCGCGCAATCCATGGCGTAGAGCTTGATGCCGGCCTTCATGTTTTCATCGTTGAGCGCCGCGGGATTGGGCCCCTTGGGCGAATCGCGCCTCAGCGTGGCCCTGAGCGAGGTGTGGGCCGCCCAGCGCTCCAGGGCCGGCGGGCGGCCGTCGGCGTTGGCGGGCATCATGCCCATTTCCACGAAAAGAAAGGCCCCCACCAGACCGGCCACCAGAGTGAAAAGAATTCCAGCCACGAACGGCTTGAACATGGATCCCCCCTTTTTGGAAGTTGGATGATGGTGGCAGCGGCCCTATTTTCCGTTTGAACGTGGAGATTTTGCAAGGAATTTCGGCCGTTTATCAAGACGCACGGCAGGGCTTCAAAGTTCTACGCCTGAAAAAGATTGGAAATAAAGAAGATTCCTTAAAGATTCCCGAAAAATCTTTTTTCCTGGAACCGGTTAAAATTCTTCACTTTTTTTCAAAAAATGATTAAAATTTGGAGCTTTTTGAGGTCAAGTTCGGCGCGTTTTTGGAAGGCGGGCATGAAGGAGAGATTCGACAAGTTCAGGGCCATTCTGGACAGGGAAAAGCTGGACGGCTTCCTGGTGACCAGCCCGGTGAACCGCAACTACCTGGCCGGGTTTTCCGGTTCGGCCGGCCTGCTGGTCTTCGGCCCCCAAAAGACCTGGTTTTTGACCGACTCCCGCTACACCACCCAGGCCGGCCTGGAGGTCAAGGGCGCCGAGGTCGTGCTGCAGACCCGTTTCCAGCTGCTGGACGCCGCGGCCCTGGTGAAAAAGGCCGGCATCCGCCGCCTGGGCTTCGAGGCCACCCACGTCACCGTGGCCGCGCACGAGTACCTGGCCAAGGAGCTGCCCAAGGTGAAGCTGGTGCCCACCCGCCGCCTGGTGGAGGAGCTGCGCCTGCTGAAGGACGGCCGCGAACTGGAGGCCCTGCGCCAGGCCGCCCGCCTGGCCGACCGCACCTTCTCCCATATCCTTTCATATATTAAGCCGGGCGTCCGGGAACAGGAAATCGCCACGGAAATGGAATATTACATGAAGCAGCAGGGCGCCTCCGGTCCGGCTTTTGAGACGATCGTGGCCTCGGGCTGGCGGGGCGCCCTGCCCCACGGCATCGCCTCGGAAAAGAAGATCCAAATGGGCGAGCTGGTGGTCATGGATTTCGGCTGCACCTTCCACCACTACCATTCGGACATGACCCGCACCGTGGCCGTGGGCCGGGTGGGGGCGCTGGAAAAGAAGGTCTACGGCGTCGTCCGCCGGGCGATCTAGGCGGCCGAGGACGCGGTGCGCGACGGGGCCGTGTGCGGGGCCGTGGACCTGAAGGCCCGCGGCCTGATCGCCCGGGCCGGGTACGGCAACCGGTTCGGCCACGGCCTGGGCCACGGCGTGGGCCGCGAGGTGCACGAGGAGCCCCGCCTGGGCCCCCGCCTGAAGGACAAGCTGAAGGCCGGCATGCTGGTCACCGTGGAGCCCGGCGTGTACCTGCCCGGCAGGCTGGGCGTGCGCGTCGAGGACCTGCTGGTGGTGACCCCGCGCGGGTCCGAAAACCTCTACCGCACCACCAAGGAACTCATCACCGTTTAACCGGACGGCACCGGGGCCCCCGGGCCCCGGGCCGCCTTTCAACGAAAGGAAGATCCATGGTCATTTCCAGCAACGAAGTCAGGCCCGGCGACGCCATCATGTACGAAGGGGTGCTCTACGAGGTGCTGCAGTACGAGCACGTGAAGCCCGGCAAGGGAGGCGCCTTCGTGCGCCTGAAGCTGCGCAACATCAAGCTGGGCACGGTCATCGACCGCACCCTCAACGCCGGCGAGAAGCTGGAAGACGTGGAGATCGAGCCCCACGACATGCAGTACCTCTACAAGGAGGGCGAGGCCTACGTGTTCATGAACACCGAGACCTACGAGCAGGTGCAGCTGCCCAGGGGCGTGCGGGGCGACGCCATGAACTACCTGAAGGAGAACGACACCATCATGGTCAACTTCAACGGCGACCAGCCCATCGGCATCCGCCTGCCCACGTCGGTGGCCCTGAAGATCGTCGAGACGGCCCCGGCCGTGCGCGGAGACACCGTGAACAACGCCAACAAGGCCGCCACCCTGGAGACCGGCGCGGTGGTGCAGGTGCCCATGTTCATCGAGACGGGCGAGCTGGTGAAGGTGGACACCAAGACGGGAAGGTACATCGAAAGGGCCAAGTGACAAAGGGGGGCCTGGACCCCCGACACTGACTCCCAGACTTTTTCGTGAAGGAGGATGCTTATGGCCAGCGGGCCGGGTGGCGCCAAGAAGGCGAACGTGAACCTGAAGGACCTGAAGAAGCTCATCGACCTGATGCGCAAGGCCGAGCTCACCGAGGTGGACATCGAGCAGGAGGGGCTGAAAATCAAGCTGCGCAAGGGCGAGGCCCAGGTGGCCGTGGCCGGCACGGCCGTGTCGGCCCCCCCGCCGGCCCCCCAGGCCGCGGCTCCGGCCCCCCTGCCGGCGCCCGTCCCGGCCCCGGCGGCGGCCCCCGCGGCCCCCGCCCCGGCGGCCAACCCGGGCGGCATCACCATCACCGCCCCCATGGTGGGCACCTTCTACCGGTCCTCCTCGCCCGAGTCGCCCGTCTACATCCAGGAAGGCGACCTGGTGGCCCCGGGCAAGACGGTGTGCATCATCGAGGCCATGAAGCTGATGAACGAGATCAAGGCCGAGATCAGCGGCAAGGTGGTCAAGGTGCTGGTGGAAAACGCCCAGCCCGTGGAGTACGGCCAGCCCCTCTTCGTCGTCGAACCGGCCTGACCCGGAAATCAACAACACTGTGGAGAGCGCGTGTTCAAAAAAATCCTGATCGCCAACCGTGGTGAGGTCGCCCTGCGCATCATCCGCGCCTGCCGCGAGATGGGCATCGCCACCGTGGCCGTGCATTCCGAGGCCGACGCCGATTCGCTGCACGTGCGCTGGGCCGACGAGGACGTCTGCATCGGCAAGGGGCCTTCCAAGCTCAGCTACCTGAACATCCCGGCCATCATCTCGGCCGCCGAGATCACCGACGCCGAGGCCATCCACCCCGGCTTCGGCTTCCTTTCCGAGAACGCCCACTTCGCCGAGGTCTGCGAGAGCTGCAAGATCAAGTTCATCGGCCCCAGCGCCGAAACCATCCGCCTGATGGGCGACAAGATCATGGCCAAGAACACGGCCAAGTCGGCCGGCGTGCCCCTGGTGCCCGGCTCGGAGGGCGGCGTGGCCGACGAGAAGCAGGCCCTGGAGGTGGCCAAGAAGATCGGCTACCCGGTCATCATCAAGGCCACCGCCGGCGGCGGCGGCAGGGGCATGCGCGTGGCCCACACCGACGTCTCGGTGGTCAACGCCTTCCAGACGGCCCGCCAGGAGGCCGGCGCGGCCTTCGGCAATCCGGACGTCTACCTGGAGAAGTACGTGGAGGAGCCCCGCCACGTCGAGATCCAGATTCTGGCCGACGAGCACGGCACCACCGTGCACCTGGGCGAGCGCGACTGCTCGGTGCAGCGCCGCCACCAGAAGCTCATCGAGGAGTCCCCCTCGCCCGTGCTCAATGAACGCCTGCGCCGGGAGATGGGCGAGGCCGCCATCCGCTGCGCCAAGGCCGCCAAGTACGTCAACGCCGGCACGGTGGAGTTCATCTTCGACAAGAGCGGCAACTACTACTTCATGGAGATGAACACCCGCATCCAGGTGGAGCACCCGGTCACCGAAATGGTCACGGGCGTGGACCTGGTGAAGGAGCAGATCCTCATCGCCGCCGGCAGGCGCATGAGCCTGCCCGGCACCAAGGACCTTAAGCTGCGCGGCCACGCCATCGAGTGCCGCATCAACGCCGAGGACCCGGACAAGAACTTCATGCCCTCGCCCGGCCGCATCACCCACTACCACGCGCCGGGCGGCCCGGGCGTGCGCGTGGATTCGCACGCCTACGCCGAGTACAGCATCCCGCCCTTCTACGACAGCATGATCGCCAAGCTGATCGTGCACGGCCGCGACCGCATGGAGGCCATCGAGCGCATGCAGCGCGCCCTGGACGAGTACGTCATCGAGGGCATCAAGACCACCATCCCCTTCCACAAGCGGGTGCTGGCCCATCCCAAGTTCCTGCGGGGCGAGATCACCACGCAGTTCGTCGAAAAGTACATGATGTAGGAGGGACCGGGCATGAAAAACACCCAGCGGACCGAATTCGGCGACGTGCGCGTCTCGGACGAGGCCATCGCCTCCATCGCCTCCACGGCGGCCCTGCGCGCGCGCGGGGTGGCCGGCATGGGCTCGGGCGGGCCGGTGGACTCGCTGGCCGGGCTGCTGGGCCTGCGTTCCAGCGCCCGGGGCGTGCAGGTGGAGATGGGCGACCGCGAGGTGGCCCTTTCGCTCTATATCCTGGTGGAATTCGGCGCCGACATCGCCGAAGTGGCCTCGCAGGTGCAGGAATCGGTGGCCGAGGCCGTGGAGCGCATGAGCGGGCTTAGCGTCATCGAGGTGAACGTGACCGTGCAGGGCGTGGGCAGCGCCAACGCGGTCCACTGGGAAAAGAGGGGCCGCTGACATGAAGACCTTCAACATCATCATCATCGTGCTCAACACGCTGCTGTTCTTCGCCCTGGGCTGCCTGCTCATCGCCACGGGCATGTCGGAATCCACCGCCCACCTGCTGGTGGCCTTCTACCAGTGGCTGGAGGGCCTGGTGGCCCACAACCTCACCGCGCGCATCCTGCTGTGCAGCGCCGGGCTCATCTGCCTGCTGGTGGCCGTCTCCACGGTGGTGGGCAACATCCGCAACCGCCGCTACGAGCGCACCGTGGTCTTCCACAACCCCCTGGGCGAGGTGCTCATCGCCCTGGGCGCACTGGAGGACATGGGCAAGGTGATCCGCTCCGAGGTGGACGCGCTGAAGGACATCAAGCTGCGCGTGGTGGCCAGGCGCAAGGGCATCCGCGTCACGGCCAAGGTGGTGCTGTGGTCCGATTCGCCCCTGCCCCGCGCCACCGAGCAGACCCAGGAGGCCATCCGCCGCTACATGCAGAACATCCTGGGGGTGGAGCAGGACATCCGGCCTCGGGTGCTGGTTTCCAAGGTGGCCTTCCGCGACCCCGAGGCCGAGGCCCGGCCCGCCGACGCGCCCTATCCGCGCGCGCGCCGCAAGTTCTAGCGGACCGCGCCATGGATCTCACCGCTCAGCGTTGGTGGCCGTCATGAACGAGAACTTCGTCCGCCTGCTGCTGGACAACTTCTGGCGCCTGGCGCTGGCCCTGCTGGGGTTCTTCGCCGGCATCCTGTGGGCCTGCTTCGGCCTGAAAAAGGCCCTGGTCATCCTGGGACTGTCCCTGCTGGGCTGGGCCCTGGGCAAGCTGATGGACGACCGGCGCAGCCGGGGCAACTTCAGCGGCCGCGTCGGCCGGCGCCCGCGCTGAGGCGGCGACAAAAAAAGCCTCCGGCTTGAAAGCCGGAGGCTTTTTCATTTCGGCGCGTCCCGCCCTACCGGGCCGTGGGCGCCGGCCCGGGCTCGGGTTCGGCCAGGTCGCCCCAGGGGTTCTTCATGCCGAAGTACAGGCCCAGCCCCACCTTGACCACCGGCCCGCTGAAGTCCACGAAGGGCGCCTTGCCGTCCACCGGCTCCACCGGGTTTTCCGGGTCGCTGGACTGGACGGACACGGCCCCCAGGTAGGCGAAGCGGTACCCGGCCTGGAACTCGGCGCTGAGGCAGGGCACGATGAACCAGGCCCCGGAAAGGCCCAGGGTGCCCCCCAGGCTGGCCCCGCTGAAGCTGGCCTGTTCGCTGGCCGAGCCGGACTCCTGGTAGCTGGAATTCTCAAGCAGCACCGGGCCCAGCGAACCTTCCAGGGCCAGGCAGGAATTGACCCCCCGCAGGAAGCTCCATCCCAGGGTCAGGCTGGGAAACAGCGCGTTCCACTGGTAGGCCTGGGTGTAGGTGGCGGTGTTGCCGGCCCCGTCCGGCACCTGGTCCGTGACGCTGAAGCCCTTGGAAAGCCAGTCCATGCCGGCGCCCAGGTACCAGGCGTCGCTGAAGTGGTAGCTGCCCCGCGCCGAAAAGCCGAGAAACGTGGAGCCCTGGGGAAGGGTGGTGGAGTAGGCCGGGTAGTAGGAGAGCACGTCCGAATTGTCGTACATGTCGAAGTCGGCCGAGGCTTCCAGGGACCACAGCCCGGCCAGGGAGACCGGACGGGTGCTCGCGGGGGAATCCGCGGCGGAGGCGGCCGGAAGCTTAGGCTGGGAGCCGCCCGTTTGGGCCGCCAGCGGCGCGGCGGCCAGAAGCAGGGCCGCGGTAAAAAACACCCGGAAATTCACCCTTCCTCCCTCAAAAGCGTGTCTCCGCCCCCCCTCACCGGGGGCGGTTTTGAAAACCCTTGTTTTCAAAGGACTTTCCGGGCCCCTGGCGGGCCTCGAGGGGCCAAAAAGCGGGAACTTTCCAGCCCGTTCGGTGTCCTAAGAGGCGGAACCAAACAGGAGGTGCCCGAAAACGCCGCGCATGGCCCCTTCACAGAAGAAACCCGAAGACCCGGACAAGGGCCTGGTGGCGCTCTCCCAGTCCGGCGACCTGGCGGCCTTCGAGGCGCTGGTGCTGCGCTACCAGAAAAAGGTGGTCAACCTCTGCTTCAGCCACCTGAACCAGTATGAAGAAGCCTGCGACCTGGCCCAGGAAGTTTTCGTCCAAGTGTATCACAGCCTGGGGGGTTTTAAAGGCCAATCCAGTTTTTCGACCTGGCTCTACCGGGTGACGCTCAACGCCTGCTACAACCAGCGGCGCTACCTGAGGGCCAAGGGAAGGGATAAGGCCCGGTCGCTGGAGGGCCTGCTCGAAAAAAGCGGCATGGACGAGGGCCAGTCCAGGCTCTTCGATTCGGGCCGCCCCTCGCCGCTGCAGGAGCTTGAATCGCGCGAACGCGGCGAGGCCCTGAGGGCCAAGCTGGAGACCCTGGCCCCGGAGTTCAAGAAGGCGGTGGAGCTGGTCGACCTGCAGGGCTTCAGTTACGAGGAGGCCGCCTCCATCCTGGCGGTTCCGGTGAACACGGTGCGGTCGCGGCTTTCCCGGGCCCGGCAGGCGCTGAAACGGAAGTTGAAAGGATTCATGCCATGAAGAACCCCCACCTCAGTTCCGCCCAGGTTTCGCTGGCCGCGGACGGCCGCCTGGCCGGGCCCAAAGCCCGCCACGCGGCTTCGTGCGCCCGCTGCGCGGCCGGGGTCGGGGAGATGAAGCGCCTGAAGGCGGGCCTGGCCGCCCTGCGCCGCGAGGTGGCGGTGCCCCCCGGTTTTTCGGCCTCGGTGATGGCGCGCCTGGGCGCCGGCGCGGCGGCCCGGCCTTCGCTCTGGTCGAAGATCAACGCCGCCCGGCGCCGCTTCAGCCCCCGGGTCTGGGCTCCTGCCCTGGGCGCCGCCGCGGCCCTGGCCCTGGTGCTGACCCGGGTTCCCGCGCCTTCGCCCCTGGCCCCGCCCCCCTCCGCCCCGGCCAGGCCTTCCTGCGCGGCCCCGGCTCCCTCCCCGCGCCGTCTGGCCCGGGTGGAGCCCCGCGCCCGCGCGGCGGCCGCGCCCGCCCATCCCGCCCCGGCCCTGGCGTCCAAACCGCCGGCTTCGCGCCCGGCCAGGGCCCT
>JAJYGY010000376.1 GCA_021790555.1 bacterium | reverse complement strand
GGTCGAGCTTCAGGAAGAGGTAGGAATCCCCCAGCCCCAGGCGGCCGCGCGAATCCACCAGCACGGTCTGGTCGGGCGCGAAGACCATGACGGCCTGGGTGCGGGAGAGGGCCGCCAGGTTGGCGACCTTCTCCCGCAGCCGCCGCACCGCGCGGCCACCGGCCACCAGGCCGGCCAGGTCCTCGCCGCGCAGCTCGAAGGCCGTCATCGAGGCCACCGTGGTCAGGCGCCGGCCCAGCTCCGCCTCCAGGCTCTGCGAGGCCGACTGGTAGGCCACCAGGCCGAAGAAGCCCAGGGGGACCAGCACCAGCAGGATGAACAGCAGGGCCAGCCGCGTGTTCAGTTTTTTGAAGGCGAAGGAAAGGGCCATGGCCCCCTTCAAGCGGAATGGAACTTCCCGTGGACCTTCCGGACCAACCCCTCCGGCGCTATTTCAGCGCCCCGCCGAATCCGGAAAGCGGGACCGCGACTACCCGGGGGGCCAGCCTGTAGGTTTCGGTGCCGCGATGGATCACGGTGAGGCGGTCCAGCTTGAGGTCGCGGCAGGCGATCTCCATGGAAGGGGTGAGCCCGGGCGACGGATGGTGCTTGAATTCGAACCCCAGCCTCTCCCGGCCACGCGCGACCAGCAGGTCGAGTTCCGCGCCCTGGTAGGTGGCCCAGAAAAAACATTCCTCGGCGCGGGCCTGGAGCCGGCGGACCACTTCCTCCAGGGCGAAACCCTCCCAGGAAGCGCCAAGGTGGGGATGGTTGAAAATCTGGTCCCTGTCCGGCAGGCCTTGGAGCGCGTGCAGAAGGCCGGAGTCGCGGAAATAGGCCTTGGGGGCCTTGACCTGCCTCTTGGATATGTTTTCCTGCCAGGGTGGAAGAAGCCGTACCATGAAGGTTTCCGCCAGGACATCCAGGTAGCGCCGGACCGTGGTGTCCCCGACCCCGAAGGACCGGGCGAAGGCGGAGCTGTTGAACACCTGGCCGTGGTAGTGGGTCAGCATCCTCCAGAAGCGCCCCAGGGTTTCCGCCGGAATCCCGATGCCGAGTTGGGGAAGGTCCCTTTGCAGGTAGGTGGAGATCAGCTCCCTGCGCCAGGCGAAGCTTTGAGCCCCGTCCCGGGCCAAAAAGGAGCGCGGAAAGCCCCCGCGCAGCCACAGGCGTTCGAGGCGGGAAGGGCCCACTTCCTCCAGGCAGAAAGGGTCCAGCGTGTGGTAGGCGACGCGGCCGGCCAGGCTCTCGGACGACTGCCTCAGCAGTTGCGGCGAGGCGCTCCCCAGCACCACGAAACGCGCCGGAACACCCGGGCGGTCGCAAAGCACCCTCAGGACCGGGAACAATTCCGGGCGGCGCTGGATTTCGTCCAGCACCACCAGGCCGCGCAGGGGCCTGAGGGCTTCCGTGGGGCGGGCCAGCCGGTCCAGGACGTCCGGATCCTCCAGGTCGAACCAGGCGGCCTTGTTCCCCGCCAGCTGGCGTGCCAGGGTGGTCTTTCCGACCTGGCGGGCCCCCAAAATGGCCACGGCCGGAAAATCGCGCAACAGGGAGCGCACTTTGGAGAGGTGGGAGCGGCGTCTGAGCATAGGAAAAACTACCATGAAAATTCGTCACTTACCATCGAATTTTCATGGCGCTTCCGGGTCCCGTCGTCACCCCGGATGGAACTTCCCGTGGACCTTCTCGGCCAGCCTGGCCGGCAGGCCCGGCACGGCCTTCAGCTGCTCCAGGCCGGCGGCCTTCACCCCGGCCAGGCCGCCCAGGGCCTCCAGCAGCCTTTTCTTGGTCTTGGGGCCCAGGCCCTCCACCTCGTCCAGCTCGCTGAGGGAAATGGCCTTGGAGCGCAGCTGGCGGTGGAAGGTGATGGCGAAACGGTGGGCCTCGTCCCGCAGGCGCTGCATCAGCAGCCGCCCCGGCGAGCGCTCCGTCAGCCGCACGCTTTCCAGGCGCCCGGGCAGGAAGAACTCCTCCAGGCGCTTGGCCAGGCCCACGGCCGGCAGGTGGTCCAGGTTCAGCCCGCGCAGGGCCTCCATGGCCGCGCCCAGCTGGCCCCGGCCCCCGTCGATCATGATGAGGTCGGGCATGGGCAGCTTTTCGTCCAGCACCCGCCGGTAGCGCCGGCCCACCACCTCGCGCATGGAGGCGAAGTCGTCCACCCCCTCCACCGTCCGGATCTTGTACTTGCGGTAGTCGGACCGCTTGGGGAAGCCGTCCTCGGCCACCACCATGGAGGCCACGGTGTGGCTCCCCTGGATGTGCGAGATGTCGAAGCCCTCGATGCGGTGGGGGGGGTGGGGCAGCTGGAAGACCTCCTGCAGCTCCAGCAGGGCCTCCTGGCGCTGGCGGGCCGCCGCCTGGCCGGCCCGGCGCTGCAGCTCCATCTCGTCCTGGCGCAGCACCTCCCGCGCGTTCTGCTCCACCATCCGCACCAGTTGCAGCTTCTCGCCCCGTTTCGGGCAGGTCAGGGCCACCCGGCTTCCCCGCCGGCGGGAGAGCCACTGGGCCAGCCCGGCCTCCTCCTCCACCGGATGCTGGAGCACCACCTCCTCGGGCACGTAGACCCCGCCGGAATAGTACTGCACCACGAAGGATTCCAGGGCCTCGCCCGGCTCGGAGCCTTCCAGGTTGGAAAGCCGGCACACCTGCCGGTCCATCAGCTTTCCGTTGCGGATGAAAAAGATCTGGATGGCGGGCTCGGGCCGCGGCCCGGAGGCCGGATCCCGGCCGGCCTCTTCGCCGTCCGGGGCTTCCTGTCCCCCGTCCCCGGAATCCGGATTTCCCTGATAGGCCATGGCGATGACGTCCATGTCGCGGGCGTCGGGGAAGACCACGCGCTGGCGGGTCTGCACGAACTGGACGGCCCGCAGCGAGTCCCTGAGGCGCGCGGCCTCCTCGTAGTCGCGGGCCTCCGAGGCGGCGGCCATGTCCTTTTTCAGGCCCTCGGCCAGGCCGTCCTCCCTTCCCTCCAGCAGCAGGCGGGCCTGGCGGGCGTGCTCCTGGTACTGCTCCTTGGTCTCGCCCCAGGACACGCAGGGCGCCCCGCACTGGTGCAGGTCGTAGTACAGGCAGGGCCGGGGCCGTTTGCGGTCGATCTCGATGTTGCACTGCCGGATGCCCAGGTGCCGGTGGATCAGGCGCAGGGTCTCGCGCATGGCCCCGGCCGAGACGTAGGGGCCGTAGTAGCGGCTCTTGTCGGTGTGGGGCCGCCGGGACACCAGCAGGCGCGGGTATTCCTCGTCCAGGGTCAGCTTCAGGTAGGGATAGCTCTTGTCGTCGCGCAGGATGATGTTGTAACGCGGCCGGTGCCGCTTGATCAGGTTGGATTCAAGGATGAGGGCTTCCAGTTCCGACCCGGTGACAATGGTCTCCAGGTCGCGGATGCGGGCCACCAGGGCCAGGGTCTTGGGAGAATGCCTGGCCCCTGCCTGGAAATAGGAGCGCACCCGGTGCTTCAGGACCAGGGCCTTGCCCACGTAAATAACCCTGCCGGAATCATCCTTATATAAGTAGACTCCCGGCCTTTCCGGAACCTGTTGGATTTTTTCTTCTAGGGACATGGGCCGGACGAATGGGAAGTCCTTGAAAAATACGGCTCGGGCTGTAAACAATGCCTTTATTTCGAAACATGAAACTTATTTTTTCTTGGCCCGGGTGATCAAACGCGCGTGCAAGCGCATCTCCCTTTCCTTTTTTTTCGCCGCCGCCCGGGCTCCCTTCCGGGCCACCGCATCCTTGGGCCTGGAGAATTGGAAGAGCTCTCCCTGGCTCAGCGTTTCACCGGGTTTCAGGTTCCTTAGGCGGGAGACCTGGTCGCGAAGTTCGGCCGCGCGCTCGAACTCGAGATTTGATGCTGCTGAAAGCATTTCCTTTTCAAGGTCATAGATCAGCTGCGGAACCGCGTCCGGATTGAAGACCTCGCCGGCCGAGTCCGCGGCCATGGGAATGTCGACGGTCCAGTAGTCGTCCTCGTACACCGACGAGAGCAGCTCCTTGATGGACGACTTGATGCTGGCCGGCGTGATGCCGTGCTCCTGGTTGTAGCGCGCCTGCTTCTCCCGGCGCCTTTCGGTCTCGCCCAGGGCCCGTTTCATCGAGTCGGTCCTGCGGTCGGCGTAGAGGATGACCCGTCCCTCCACGTTGCGCGCCGCCCTGCCCATGGTCTGGATCAGCGAGCGGTCCGAACGCAGGAACCCCTCCTTGTCCGCGTCCAGGATGGCCACCAGGCTCACTTCCGGCAGGTCCAGGCCCTCGCGCAGCAGGTTGATGCCCACCAGGCAGTCGAACTCCCCCAGGCGCAGGTCGCGCAGGATCTTCACCCTCTCCAGGGTCTCGATGTCGGAATGCAGGTAGCGCACGCGGATGTTGTTGTCCTTGAAATAAGTCGTCAGGTCCTCGGCCATGCGCTTGGTCAGGGTGGTGACCAGGCTGCGCTCGCCGCGCGCGGCGCGGGCGCGCACCTCGCCCATCAGGTCGTCCACCTGGCCCTTGCAGGGCCGCACCTCGGCCTGGGGGTCCATCAGCCCGGTCGGGCGGATGATCTGCTCCACCACCGCGCCCTTGCTGGCCTTCAGCTCCCAGTCCCCGGGCGTGGCGGAGATGAACAGGGCCTGGCGCACCTTGGACTCGAACTCCTCGAAATACAGGGGCCGGTTGTCGAAGGCCGAGGGCAGCCGGAACCCGTATTCCACAAGCGAGCTCTTGCGCGAGCGGTCGCCCTCGAACATGCCCCGCAGCTGCGGCAGGGTCACGTGCGACTCGTCCACCACCACCAGGGCGTCCTGGGGAAGGTAGTCCAGCAGGGTGGAGGGGGGTTCCCCCGCCTCGCGGCCGTCCATGTGGCGCGAGTAGTTCTCGATCCCCTGGCAGGTGCCGATCTCCCTGAGCATCTCCAGGTCGAAATGGGTGCGCTGCTCGAGCCGCTGGGCCTCCAGCAGCTTGTTCTGGGACCTCAGCTCGGCCAGCCTTTCCACCAGCTCCCCGCGGATGCTGGCCACGGCCCGCTCGACCTCGCTCTTGGGCATCACGTAGTGCTTGGCCGGAAAGAGGACGAAATCCTCCAGTTCCTCCACGGCCCTGCCGGTCAGGGGGTCGACCCGCGAGATCTTCTCCAGTTCGTCGCCGAAGAAGTCCAGCCTCAGGGGCACCTCCTCGTAGGCCGGGAACACCTCCACCACGTCCCCGCGCACGCGGAAACGCCCGCGGAAGAAGTCCAGGTCGCCCCGGCTGTACTGCATCTCCACCATCTTGCGCAGCAGGGCCTCGCGGGTGATCCTGCCGCCCCTGGACAGGCTCAGGAACATGCCCCGGTACACGTCCGGGTCGCCCAGGCCGTAGATGCAGGACACCGAGGCCACCACCACGGTGTCGCGGCGCTCGATGAGGGCGTGGGTGGCCGAGAGCCGCAGGCGGTCGATCTCGTCGTTGATGGAGGCGTCCTTCTCGATGTAGGTGTCGGTGGTGGGAACGTAGGCCTCGGGCTGGTAGTAGTCGTAGTAGGAGACGAAGTATTCCACCCGGTTTTCGGGGAAGAAGCTCTTGAACTCCCCGTAGAGCTGGGCCGCCAGGGTCTTGTTGTGCGAGATGATCAGGGTGGGGCGGTTCAGGCGCGCGATCAGGCTGGCCACGGTGAAGGTCTTGCCCGACCCGGTGACCCCCAGCAGGGTCTGGTGGCGCCGGCCGGAGAGGAGGGAGGCCTCCAGGGCCTGGATGGCCGCCGGCTGGTCGCCCTGGGGCTGGTATTCGGAGACGAGGCGGAAGGTCTTCATGGGGAACCGGGAGCGGGAGGCCTGGGGAAGCGGCCGGGAAGCCCTGTCATATCCCCTTTTTCTGGAAAATCTCCTTCAGGATGCCCTTCATCTCCTGGTTCTGCGGGTCGATCTCGGCGATCTTCTGGCACATGCGCATGGCGTCCTGCAGCAGGTCCTGGCGCACGTAGCTGTAGGCCGTGCTGACCATGGCGTTGAGGTCCTGCTCCATGTGCTTGGTGGCCGCGGCCTTCATGGCGTCGGAGATGCGGCGGCTGGCCTTGAGCACCTCGGCCCTCTCCTCGCCCTGGCCCTCCAGGCGCTTGCCGCGGCGTTCCATGGCCTGGCGGAAGATCTGGGTCTTGCGGTCCTCCTCGTCCTGCTGCAGCTTGGCCAGGGCCTCGCGTTCGGCCCGGGCCTTGGCCTCGGCCTCCTCCCCCGCCCGGCGCTGGGCCTCCTGCTGGGCCTTCAGGGCCGAAAGCGAGGCCTCCTTGGCTGCCGCGGCCTCGCTTTCGGCCTCGGCCCGCTGGCGGGACTGCCGGTCCATCTGCTCCTTCAGGTCGGCCAGGGCCCTTTCGCGCACCTCCTGTTCCAGCTTCTGGGCCTGCTGCTTCATCAGGGCTTCCATCTGCGCCCGGAAGCTCTCCTCCCGCCGGGCCTGCTCCTCCCTCTCCTTGGCGAGGCGCTGCTCGTAGAGGCGGTGCTCCTCCTCCATGCGCCGGCTCAGCTCCTCGGCCGCGGCCTGGCGGGCCCGGGCCTCGGCCTCCAGCCGGGCCAGCTCCATCTGGTGCTTCAGCAGGTCGGCCTCGGCCTTCAACTGGGACTCCCGTTCCCGGGCGCGGGCCTCGGCCTCCTGGCGCTCCTTCTCCAGCTGCCGCCGCAGCGCCTCGGCCTCCTCGTGGTGGCGGCGCTCCCGCTCCTGGGCTTCGCGTTCGTAGCGCTCCCTCAGTTCCCGCTCCTGGGCGTCCGGGGGCGCCGGCGGGGGGGCGGGCGCCTCCGACCCGGCGGCCATGCGCTGGCGCATCTCCTGGGCCGCCTTTTCCACGATCATCTGGTCGCGCTGGGCGGCGGCCTCCAGGGCCTGCATCTGGGCCTCCATGCGCGAGCGGGCCTCGGCCTCCTCCTGCCGCAGGCGTTCCCGCATCTCGGCCTCGGCCTGGGCGCGCTTCATCTCCTCCAGGCGCTCGGTCTCCTCCTCCTGCATCTTGGTCCAGACCTCCTCGGCCTGGCGCTTCTTCTCCAGGATCTCGCGCACCTCGAACAGCCGGTTGCGCACCGCCACCAGGTCCGGGCTGAACTTGAGGATGGTGGCCAGGCACTCGATGGCGTTGTCGTAGTCCTCGCCGGCCAGGTAGGACTCGGACATGGCGTAGAGCTTGTTGACGAGTTCGGCGGTGGGGTCGGCCGTGGGGGCCTCCTCCCGGGCCGGGGCCGCCTGGGCGCCGGCGGCGTCCATCTGGCGGCGGGCCTTCACGGCGTCCAGCACGCGGTTGGCCTCCAGGCTGGACGAATCGGCCTCCAGGACCTTTCCGCAGAGGGACTCGGCCTCGTCCAGCCTCCCCTCGGCCACCAGCCTCTCGGCCTGCCCCAGCACGAGCCCCTGGCTCTCGCGGCAGCGGGCCAGGGCGGCGGCGCTGGCGGGGTCCAGGCGCAGGGCCTTGCGGCAGGTGGCCAGCTCCTTTTCCAGCAGGCCCTGCTCGCGTTGCAGGGCCGCGGCCCCCAGGTAGGACTTCACCGCCTCGGCCTTGGCGCCCTTCTTGGCCTGGATGTCGGCGATCATGTTCTGGAGGTTGTAGTCCTTGGGGTCGATCCTGAAGAGCTTGGTGTATTCGTCCAGGGCGCGGTCCCAATGCCCGTCCTGGAAATACCCGTAGGCGGCCTTCAGCATGATCCGCTTGTCTTCTCTGGGGTCCATGCGCGTCCTTCCTGTGGACAAATTTTGTTCATTATAGGGGCCCCCTTCCGCCACTGGCAAGGCCATTCCCGGAGGCGGGAGGGGCCGGCTTTTTCCGCCTTGCAAGGGGGCGGCGGGCTAAGTTACAGTAGCCCTTTCAACTTCCATCGGGAGGCGGATTTGAACTGGGTGGACGCGGCGGTGGTGCTCCTGCTGGCCCTGGCGGCCTACGCGGGATGGTGCCTGAGGGGGCTGGTGCTGCTGGCGGTGGCGGCCTGCCTGGCGGCGGCGCCCTGGTGCGCGGACTGGGGGCGGCGGTGGCTGGGACCCTGGCTGGACGCCAGGATCCACGCCACGCTCAACGGGTATGAGGCGGCCTACTGGCTGTGCCTGCTGCTGTGCGTGCTGCTTCTGCTGCTGTTCTTCCGCATCCTGGCGGGGATCTTCAAGACCCTGAAGCTGTCCTGGCTGGACCAGGGCCTGGGGGCCCTGCTGGTGGCCGGGCTGGCCTTCGTCTTCCTTTCCGTCTTTTTCATGCGGGTGCTTCCCAGGTACTCGGCTCCCCGGGCCGACCAGACCCTGCGGCGCTCCTGGTTCTGCCGCGAGGCCTTCCCCCCGGTGCCCCCCCGCGTGCCCGAGCTGGAAAGGCTCTTCGCCCGGCTTTTCGACGCCGAATCCTCCCCCGCCCCGGAGCCCCGGATTCCCGCGCTCCGGGCTCCCCGCCGCCCGCCGCGCCACCCGGCCCCGCGACCCCGCCGGGCCGCGCGCCTTCCCAGGGCCTGAGTCCGGCGGCGCTCCCCGCCCGCGCGCGCCCGGCCTCAGAAGGCTTCCAAAAACCTCAGGTCGTTCTCGTAGAACAGCCGGATGTCGTCGACCCCCCAGCGCAGCATGGCGACGCGTTCCACCCCCATGCCGAAGGCGAAGCCCGAGACGGCTTCGGGGTCCCAGCCCACGGACTTGAACACGTTGGGATGCACCATTCCCGCCCCCATGATCTCCACCCAGCCGCTCTGCTTGCACAGCCCGCAGCCCTTGCCCATGCAGCGGAAGCAGCGCACGTCCACCTCCACCGAAGGCTCGGTGAAGGGGAAGAAGCTGGGCCGCAGGCGGATGTCCAGGCGCTTGCCGAACATCAGGGCGGCGAAGGATTCCAGCGTCCCCTTCAGGTCCGAAAAGCGCACCTTGCCGAAATCGTCCACCACCAGGCCCTCCAGCTGATGGAACTGGGGGGCGTGGCTGGCGTCCGTGGCGTCGCGCCGGAAGACCCGGCCCGGGGCCAGCATGCGGATGGGGGGCTTGGAGCGCTCCATCACCCGGATCTGCACCGTGGACGTGTGGGTGCGCAGCAGCCGGTCCCCCAGGAAGTAGCTGTCCTGGGAGTCGCGCGAGGGGTGCTCGGGCGGAAAATTGAGGGC
>JAJYGY010000152.1 GCA_021790555.1 bacterium | reverse complement strand
CTCGGCCTCCTGGTCCAGCATGCCGCCCGGCCCGGCCACGAGGAAGGCCTCGAAGCGCTCCGGGTCGAGCCTTTTGGCCGTCTCCAGCGCCACCTGTTGCGCCCCGCCAAGGTCCAGGCGCGTGATGACGACGGCGACTTTGATCCTGCCCTTCATCGCGGGGCGCTTCCTTTCTGCGGAGCCGGCGGCCTCAGGCCGCCAGGCGAAGTGGGGGGCGTCAGGCCGACTGGTCCGCCGCCTCGATGCCCTGCCAGATGGCGTCTTCCATGCTGCCGTATTCCCAGCTGCCCCAGCGCCCGGTGCTGAGGACGCCGTTTTCGCGCAGGTAATCCCTTATCTCGGCCACCGCGGCGGCGCGGTGCGGGTCGTAGACCACGTAGGCGCCGGGGATGTGGGCCGTGAAGCGGGCGGCGATGCGGTCCCCGGGCTTCAGCACCCCCATCTCGATGAGGCCCCGCCGCACCTTTTCGGCGGCCCTGGCCGGATCCACCCGGGGGCTTGCCGGGCCCAGGCTGACCTCGGCGTACACGCTGGAGCAGCCCCTGGGCGCCATGGCAGGGGAGAAGTTGTGGTAGAAGCCGGCCCGGTAGAAGGGGAAGCGCTCCTCGGGCACGTAGATCCAGTGCTTGTCCGAGATGTTCCTGCCGGCCACGCCGAAATTGACGTTGAGCACGCCGGTGGCGCGCAGGCGCGCGGAGGCCCGGCGCACCCGCGCCGGGCAGGCGGGGATGAGCGACACCAGGGTCTTCAGGGGCAGGCTGCTGATCAGGCGCCGGAACCGGACCGAGCTTCCGTCGGAGAAGCGCGCCTGGCGCGCCTTCAGGTCCACTTCCACGGCCTCGGTGTTGAGCCGCGCCTCCACCTTCGCGGCGAAGCCCCGGGCCAGCACCTCGATGCCCCCGCTCCTGGGATAGAGGAAATGGGCGTTGTAGCCCGTGGCCTCGGGCCGGTCCTGCAGGGCGCCGCGCAGCACCTCGGAAAGGCCCGGCTGCGGCACGAAGCGGCCCATCCATTCCGTGGTCATCTCGCGGGGCGGCACGCCCCAGAGCTTGGCGTTGTAGGGAAGCATGAAGTGCCGGGCGATGCCGGGGCCGAAGGTGCGCAGGATCCAGGACTCGAAATTCCCCTCCCCGGCGGGGCCCTTGGAACGGCCGGCCGGCCGGGCCGCGCGGGCGGCTTCGTCCAGGCGGGCCTGGACGAAGCCTTCCAGGCATTCGCGCACCACGTCCACGGGCAGGCCGAAGGTGTTGGCCTGGAAGGGGTAGCGCGTGTACACGCCCTTGGAAAAGATGAAGGACCGCCGCTGCACGGCCAGGAAGCGCCCTTCCAGCCCCAGTTCCTTCAGCACCAGGTCGCGGGTCTCCCGGCGCTTCATGTGCAGCAGGTGGCCGGTGTAGTCGAAGGTGTAGCCCGCCACGCGCTCAGAGCGCACCAGGCCGCCGGGCCTGCCTTCGCGCTCAAAGAGCAGGTAGGGCCTGCGCCGCTTTCCCAGGCGGTGGGCCGCCGCCATGCCCGCCAGCCCCGCCCCCAGGATGACCACCGGTTCGTCCTTCAATCCGCCTCCTCGCCTCTCCGGGTCCGCCCTCACTTTCGGTAGGGAACCTTCAGGGCCTTCACCCAGGGAAAATGCTTCTGGTTGAGCGTCACCAGTTCGGCGCCGCTTTCCTCGGCCGCGGGCCGGCCCCGCAGGTAGTCCACCAGCACGTCCGTGTCGACCAGGCAGCCCCTCGCCATGTCAACGGGCCCGGTCCCACCCGCGGCGCAGCCTCCCGAAATCGGGCAGGTCTTCGCGGCCGGCCCACAGGCCCCGGCCCGCCTCCAGGGCCGAGGCCCGGGCCTCCCGGCGTCCCGAGAAAATCATCGCGTCGACGGCCTGGCGGATCAGCTCGCTCTGCTTCCTGCCGGTCTGGGCGGAAAGCCGCTTCAAATGGCGGCGTTCCTCGTCCGAAAGGTAGATCTGCGTCCGCGTCACGGAGGCCTCCAAAATGATCCAGCGAAAACGGACGCGTGCGGGCCTACAGGTCCTTCACCAGGTAGAGCCGCATGCCCACCACGGTGCCCGGGTAGGCCTTGTGTCCGTAGGCCTTGGCGTCGCCGGCGCGCAGGTGCAGCGAGGCGGCCCCCGAAAGGATGGCCATCTCGCCGCCGTTGCGCCGGGCGGTGGCCGCCAGGGTGGCCAGGGTTCCCGGGCGCGACTCGCCGCTGCGGGGGTCCAGCAGGCGCACGCCCAGCACGGCCTGCACGGCCTTCAGGTCCGAATCCGGCCCCTGGTTGAGGCCGGGCTGCTGGGCCAGGGCCTCGCGCAGGCCCCGTCCCGTGTCGGCCACGGCGAACTCCACGTAGCCGCTGCGGGGGTAGGCCTGGCCGCACAGCACCGCGCCGCTCACCGCCTGGGCATGGCGGAAGACGTTGGAGCCGGCCCGGCGCATCACCTCGGCCACCTTGGCCCAGCTGTCCTCGGGCGCCGGCAGCACGCCCCGCAGCAGCAGGCAGAGCCGCTGGGCCGCCACCTCCAGGTCGGCCTCCCGGTCCAGCACCCACAGTTCCTGGGGCCTCTGCTGCGGGTCGGTGGCGCGGTAGACCGAGTCGGAGGCCTCCTGCACCAGGCGCACCAGGCCCATGCGCACCAGCTCGTTGCCCAGCCGGTTGGAGGCCGGCCGGCGGATGGTGCTGCCCGAGGGCATCCGGCGGGTCCGGATCAGCCACATCAGCCGGGCGCCCAGGGCGGCGATGCCGAAGGCCGAGCTGTACTGCAGGTCGGTGAGGTCCAGCAGCAGCTTGGCCCCCACCGGCGCGCGCAGGCAGGGCTCCAGGGTCTCGGCCACGATCCCGGGCTGGTCCATCAGCAGCGAGGACAACATTCTCACTTCAAAGGTCATGGCTTGCCATTCCTCTCGGGTGCGGGAAGCGGGGGGCGGGACCCCTCAGCGCCTCCGGTGGCGGGCCGGCTTGCCCTCCCCGGGGCGGTCGTGCGGCATGGGAATCCCCATCAGCCAGGCCCCGGCCAGGAAGGCCGACAGGCCCACCAGGGCCCACACCAGCACGGCGTCGCGGCCCGGCAGGAAGGAGGCCCCGTAGGCCAGCAGGCTCAAGGCCGCCGTGGCGGCGTAGAGGATGAGGGCCGTGGCGCGCTTGGAAAAGCCCAGGTGCCGCAGGCGCAGGGGGATGTGGTCGGGGGAGCCCTTCCAGGGGGGGATTCCCTTGCGCGTGCGGATGACGCTCATCAGCAGCACGTCGAAGACGGGCAGGCTGAGGATGAGCAGGGGGGAGAGCACCGCCAGCAGGTTCTGGCGCGAATAGGTCTCGTTGAGCGAGATGGCCGCCAGCACGAAACCCAGCATCATCGACCCCGCGTCGCCCATGTAGATGCGGGCCGGGGCGAAGTTGAAGACCAAAAACCCGGCGCAGGCGCCGGCCAGGGCCAGGGCCGCGATGGAGTCGTTGTCCCTCCCCACGTGCTGGGAAAACAGGAAGAACCCCAGGGCCGCGATGCCGGCGCCGCCGGCCGCCAGCCCGTCCAGGATGTCGACGAAGTTCATGGCGTTGGAGACGCCCACCACCCACAGCAGGGTCAGGACCACGGCCAGCCAGGGCTGGGGCACGAAGCGGATGTGGATGCCGCACCACACCAGGGCCAGGGCGGCCACCAGCTGCCCGCCGAACTTGGCCGAGGGGCTCAGGGCCCGGGCGTCGTCCACCAGGCCCAGCAGGGTGCTCAACAGGGCCCCCAGCCAGATGGCGTACACGCCCTTGAAGACGTCCAGGGCCGCGGGCCACAGGCCCGTGGGGTGGGGGAAAAGGAAGAATTTGGACCCGGTCAGGGCCAGGCTGAAGGAGGCGAAGATGGCCAGGCCCCCCAGGTAGGGCACGGGCTTTTCGTGGCGCTTCAGGGCCGTGTTGGGCCTGTCCAAAAAGCCCAGCCTCCGGGCCGCGGCCATGGCCAGGGGGGTGAAAACCAGCATGGCCAGGAAGGCGGCGCCGAAGGTGGCGGCGTAGGCGAGCCAGGGTTTCATGCGTCTCCATGAAGTTGGAAAGGGGCGCCGCCGGGGGCGGAAGCCCTCAGGACTTGAAGGGAGCCGGGAATCCGCCTATCCCCTCCACCGAGGGGGGCGGGGGAAGCGGCCTGGGACGCACCTTGTAGAGCAGGGCGCCGTCGCGCTCGAACTTGAGCGCGAGGCCGTCCCTCTCCCAGTCGCGGAAGAGGTTGCGTTCGCGCGCGTCGTCGAAGTAGTCGTAGTGGGGGGGCGGGCCCTGGTCCAGCCGCCTCCATTCTGCCTGGTTGATCAGCACCCAGGAGCAGCCGGCCTCCTTCACCTTCTCGTCGAGCTGGGCCACGTCGCGGGACTGCCTCAGCCAGGCCGAAAAGGGGTGCTCCTCGAAGGGGCTGGCCGCCAGGGGACGCCCCGGCAGGTAGGCCGTGCGCGACTCGCCCAGCACCAGGATCCCGGCGTCGGCGGGCAGGTGCTCCTGGGCCCAGTCGGCCGCGGCCGCGTAGGACACGCGGTCCCGCAGGTACTGCTGGCGCGATTCCAGCCCCAGGGACACCCGCACCGGGTCGAAATCCTTCACCACGATCAGGCTGGTCTGGGCCGCGGCCACCACCAGGCCCAGGCCCACCAGCAGCTCCCAGGCGAAGGCCAGCCCCCGCGAACGGGCCCAGACCCGCACCTCGCCCACGGCGAAGGCGGCCAGCAGGCAGGCCGCGGGCAGGGCGCCCAGGGTATAGCGAAGCACCTGGCCTGTCAAAGCCCACAGCAGGCCGAAGCAGGCCAGGTAGGCGAAGGCCATCTTCAGTTCGCGGCCCGGCCTCAGCAGCAGCGCGGCGGGCAGCAGGCCCAGGAAGAGCGGGGACAAGGTGCCGTCCCCGCCCAGCAGCCCGGCGTGGAAGGTGAGGTCCCAGGGAAGCAGCAGCGCCTGCCTCCACCAGGGCTGGCCGGCCAGCCCGTAGGTGGCCATCGAGGCCAGGTAGGACGCCGAAGCAGGCCTCAGGAATTCCTTCCCGAACAGGCTCAGCCCGAAGGGATAGAAGGGATTCCCGGTCAGCCAGGCGGACTGGGCCAGCCCGGGCAGGAGCGGCGCCAGGGCCAGGCCCAGGCAGGAGAGGGCCAGCCAGGGCCGGCGCAGCGCCTTCTCCCGCCAGGCCATCCAGCCCAGCAGGGGCGCCAGCGCGAGGGCGTGGAGCAGGGCCACGCCCTTCACCGCCACGGCGGCGCCGGCCAGGAGGAAGGCCAGCCGGATCCAGGCCGCCTTGAACTGGTGGTTCCTGTCCTGCGAGGCGTTGAGCAGGGCCAGCAGCGACAGCAGGCACAGCAGGGACATCAGGCCGTCGGGGATGAGCGCCCCGAAGGCCAGCGCCGCCACCGACTGGCTGAGAAACAGGGCCGCGCCCAGCACCGGGTTGCCCTCGGGCACGAAGCGCCGCATGGCCGCCGCCAGGCCCAGGCCGGCCATCACCCCGCAGGAAAGGTTGAACAGCGCGGGCAGGCTGGAATTGGGCCCGTCCAGGCCCAGGCACAGCGACCAGTACAGCTCGCCGGCGTGGGGCAGCCAGGTGAAGAGGTTGTGGGCCAGGGGCAGGGTCCAGCCGGTCTTGAGCCATTCCTGGGGCATGGCCAGGTGGTAGAGCAGGCTGTCGTAGAAGGTGACGGGCGCCAGGGCCAGGGGAAGCAGGGCCAGGCCCGTCCACCACAGCGCGCCCCAGGAAAGCCAGGCCAGGGGCCCGTCGGCCGGCGCCGGCGCGGCCGGCGCGTGGGGGCGCGGCCGGAAAGCCCGGGCCAGCGAGGCCAGGAAATATTCCAGGTGGTCGGAGACGCCGAAGCCCCAGGCGCTGAGCAGCAGCAGGATGGTGGGGAACTTCAGCAGCCCGAAGCTGCCCAGGGCCTGGGCCAGCAGCGAGAAGACCATGCACCCCAGGCCGAAGCTGAAGACCAGCTCCTCGGTGAGCGTGTGGCAGAACAGCGTGAAGCGCTTCAAAATCAGGCGCCCGGTGGCCAGGGTCAGCAGCAGCAGCACGCCCAGCAGCAGCAGGTCGCGGGCCGGCTCCAGGGCCCCGCCGAAGGGGACCGGGTAGACGCGCAGGCCCCACAGCGTGGCCGCCAGCACGGTGCAGAACAACAGGAAGAATTTCAGCCTTCGCATGGATCCGACTCCCGGGTTCCCGGCCGCCCGCGCCTTCGCCCCCTACTTCCTCACCGCGATCAGCATGCCCCCGGACCTGGTCCAGGGACGGAAATCGCGTCCAAGCGCCCCGGCCAGGGCCGCCTGCAGCGGCGAGGAGGGATCCAGGGGGGCCGCCAGGACCGCCACCCCCGTGCGCGCGTCCTCGACGCCGGAAAGCAGTTCGGCCCCTCCGCCGGGCCAGGCCGGGGACTCTCCGGTGAAGGGATAATCGAACAGGAACCGGCTGGCCGGGCGCAGGCCGGAAAGGAAGTAAAGCTCCGCCTCGCTGCCCCAGATCCACAGGCGCCCGCCCCGCGGGTCCGCGGCCCGGATGGCCTCGGCCGCGCCGGGAGCCAGGGCGAACCGGTCCAGGCCGTACATCATGCGCGACTTCGCGCCCCCGCCGGCGGCGCGCCAGTAGGGCAGCGAATTCCAGGCCCAGCCCGCCAGCAGGGCCGAAAGCAGGGCCAGCCGCGCCGCCGCGCCCGGGCCCCTCCAGGGTCCGCCGGCGATCCACAGCGAGGCCAGGCAGGCCAGCGGGGCCGCCAGGGCCAGGAAATAATGGGGATAGAACCTGGCCGAAAGGCCCAGGCCCGCCGCCGCGCTGAGAAGCCAGGCCGCCAGCGGCCCGGCCCAACCGCCCCGCGGGCGCCTGGAGGCCCCCAGCCCGAGCAGGGCCGCGAGGACCAGGGGCCCCAGCAGGGGCGCCAGGCGCCTGGACGCGTCCAGGGCCCGGCCCGCGGCGCCCGTCCATCCCTGCCCGGCGTAGGAAAAATTGTACCCGAACACGCAGAAGACGAAGCCCTTCAGCGCCCCCGGGCCCCACAGCGCGAAGAGGCCGGCGACCGCGAGCCAGGGCAGCAGGCCGCCCAGGCCCATGGCCAGGCCGCGCCGCGCCGCCTGGGAGGGCGTCCGGGACCCCGGCAGGGGCAGGAAGGCCAGGGCCAGCAGGGCCGGCTGCTTGGCCAGGCCGGCCACTCCCACGCAAAGGCCCGCGAGAAACCAGCGTGCATCTTCCCCACACCGCCGGGCTCCCCCATCCGGGCCGCCCCGGAAGGGGCTCTCCCCTTTCCAGGAACCCGCCTCTCCCGGCGCCCTCTCGCGCCCCACCAGGCAAAACAGCGCCAGCGCCATGGGCAGGGCGGTGAGCTGCTCGGTGTTGAAGGCCAGGCCCTGGATGGCCGGCAGGCTGGAGGCCAGGGCGAAAAGGAGCGCGGCCACCAGGCCAGCCCCGGCCCCCGCCAGGGACGCCACCAGCAGCCACACCGCCGCCGCGCTGGCCGCCATCCAGGCAAGGCCGGCCGTCCGCAGGGACCCCACCCCGGGGCCCAGGATCTCCAGGGCCGCCATGTCCACGAAGACGGCCAGCGGAGGCTTCTGCTCCAGGAAATCCCGGTAGGGCACCCCCCCGCCCCGGATCCATTGCTGGGCCAGGGTGGCGTACTCGCCCTCGTCTCGGTCCAGGGGCAGGTTCCAGCCGGGCAGCCGCGCCAGCACCGTCAGCGCCAGGGCCGCCACAAGCGCCATCCATCCGACTTTCAAGGCAGCCTCGAGTGCGGTCCACGGCCGGCTTCGGGTCCTATTTCCGCGCGGTCTCCTCCACGGCCCGGTGGTAGCGCCGCTCCTGCAGCGCCGCCTTGGCCGGATCCCCCCGCCGCCGGTAGAAGTGCAGCAGGGCCAGCTGGGCCTGGAAATTGTCCGGCCGCGACCGCACCGCGCGCCGCAGGCAGTATTCCTCCTGGCCCGGGTCGCCCCGCTGGCACTGGGCCAGGCGGTACCAGGCGTCGGAGAAGCCGGGCTTCAGCTCCACGGCCCGTCGCAGGGCCGCGCGGGCCGGCTCCAGGCGCCCCTGTTCCTGGTAGACCAGCCCCAGGTTGTAGTAGGCGTTGAAGTAGTTGGGCGTGCAGCCGATGGCCTTCAGGTAGGCCTGGGCCGCCAGGTCGTAGCGGCCTTCGTCGACATAGGCGTTGCCCAGCACGTTCCAGGCGCCGCCGTAGTCCGCCTGCAGGGCCAGGCTCTGCCGCACCGCGGCGAAGCAGGCCCGCTCCTGGCCGGTCTGGCGGTAGGCGATGGCCAGGGCGCAGTAGACCTCGCTGGCCCTGGGCGCCAGCTGGGTGGCCAGGCGGTAGTTGTCGATGGCCCGGTCGTAGAGGCCCTGCCTGGCCTGGCACAGGCCCAGGTGGTAGTAGCCCCCGGCCATCCCCACCGACAGCTCCACGCTGCGCTTGAAGTCGCGCGCGGCCTGGGCGAAATAACCCTGGTCCTCCTCGGCCTGGCCCGCGCCGAAGAAGGCCTGGGCGCAGTCCGGGGCCAGGCGCGCGGCCTTCAGGAAACAGGCCGCCGCGTCCGCCGGCCGCCCCCGCTCCCTCAGGTCGCCGCCCCGCCGCAGCAGCCCCTGGACCGCGGCGCATCCGCCCGCGGCCCGGCAGGCCGGGGCCGCCCAGGACAGGGCCAGCGCCAGGCCCCCCGCCAACGCCATGTGTCGCGCCTTTGCCATCGCCTCAGTGCTTCGCGGTTTTGCCGTACTGCTGGGCGGCCCAGTGGGCCGTGGCCCGGTTGACCTGCCCCAGCCCCGTGGCCTTGACGTACTTCTGCTGCAGGTCGGCCAGGGCGCCCGTCAGCACGCGCCCCTCCTCGGCGCTGAGCCGGCCGTGGGTCCTCTTTTCCAGGGCGGCCAGCATGTTGATCAGCTGGCGGGCCCGGGGCAGGTCCTTGTCCTTGCGGTACCCGCTCTTGCCCTCGAAACCCAGCTCGATGTTGGCGGTCCCTGCCAGCAGCAGGACCAGGTTGAGGAAATCCAGCTCCTCGCTCTGCGGCTTTTCCTTGGAGGCCATTCCGTCTTCCTTTCCCATGTCAGTAGAGGATCCCCCCGAACCCCCGCAGGGCCCTTTTCCAGGCGTCGCCCTCGGGACCCATCTTCTCGGT
>JAJYGY010000396.1 GCA_021790555.1 bacterium | reverse complement strand
TGGTCTTTTCGCCGCCCCCCCGCATGCCCCACAGCACGTAGACCCGGCCGGCCGGAAGCGGCCGCATCCGGTCCAGGATGAGGGCGGCCTGGCGGTCGCCGGGAACCAGCAGGAGCCTGCCCCAGCAGCGCCGGGCCGCCTTGCCCGGCCCCATGCCGTCCATCCGCACGGCCATCACGTGGGGCTGGGCCATCATCTTCAGGACGCCGGCTTCGGCGCCGCCCGGGGCCGCGGAGGCCGCCCCCAGGGCCAGGGTCTCCATCCGGCGCATCGAGACCCCCATCCAGAAGGCCAGCAGCACGCACAGCAGGGCCGAGGCCGGGCCGGCCAGGGCCCAGAACCTGGCCCAGGCCGGGATGGCCGGGGCGGAAGGCGGGGCCGGGACGGCCGGCGGGACGCGCCGCCCCGCGTCCTTGCTGCAGACGTGCTGGTAGATGGACGCGGCCATGCCCTCGGGCGGCTCCACCTGGGGCGCCATCAGGGCCAGGCCCTCCTGCATGGAAAGGTGCTGGCGCACCTGCTCGCGGCACTGCTGGCAGTGCTCCAGGTGCCGCGCGGCGCGGTCGCGCTCCGGATCCGCAAGCCCGTCCAGGGCGTACTCGATCAGGCGCTCCTCGCTGGGGCAGCCGTGGATCCATTTGACCATTTGGCGCAACAAGCCGCTCATGCCTCCCTCCGTCCTCCCTCAGAAACCTACGCCTTGAACTCTGGCAGGGATTGGTACTCCGCCTCGGGGTCCGAAAACAGCCGCTTCAGCTTCAAAAGGGCGTCGCGCAGCCGGGTTTTCACGGTTCCCACCGGCTCGCCCAGGTGCCGGGCCATCTCCTCGCGCGTCAGGCCGTCGAAATAGGCCAGCTCCACCACCCGCCGCTGGGCCGGGTTGAGGCGGGCCATGGCCTTCTCCATGCGCAGCTTGCGCCAGGTCGAAACCCCCCGGCCCGGGCTGGCCAGGGTGGCCTTCACCACCCCGTCCAGGGTCTGGGTGCGCCCGCCCCCGCGCGCTTTCTGGCGCCGCAGCGCGTCGATGGCGCTGTGGTGGGCCAGGGTCAGCAGCCAGGAGGCGAAGCTGCCCCGGCCGGCCTGGAAGCTGGAAGCCTTCATCCAGGCCTTGAGGAACACGTCCTGGGTCACCTCCTGGGCGGCTTCGGCCTGCCGCAAGATGCGGTAGGCCAGCGAGTACACGGGCCTTTCCCAGCGCCGGATGGCGGCCTCCAGGGCCTGCTGGTCCCCGCGGGCCATGCGTTCGGCCAGGCTCTCGTCCGTGGGATCCTGTTTTTCCAGGCCAGTGATCATGGTGCCCCGCCAGTGGACCCGGCGCGAATTTCCGGGAAAGGCGATCTTAAAACGGCCCGTCGGTTCGCGTCAACAAGCCTCCGCTCCCCCGCGGCGGCGCGGACGGGCCGGTTTCCGTTGACAGCCCCGGCGGGCGGGTTTAGCTTCGCCAAAAGACCCCCGCGCCCTCGGAAAGGACCTTTCCATGCGACTGCCATCCCTCCTGCCCGCCCTGCTGCTCCTGGTGCCCTTCCCGGCCGCGCTGCGGGCCGCCCAGGCACCTCCGGTGAGGCAGGTGACCCGGATGCTGGACGACCTTTTCCGTTCCAAGTCTTCCCTGGCCGAGGTGGAGCTCGTCTCCAGGACCGACACCCAGGACCGGCGCCTGAAGCTGCGCATGTGGACCAAGGGCCAGGACCGCTCCCTGATCATCATCGACGAGCCCGAACGCGACGCCGGCACTGCCACCCTGCGGGTGGGAAACAACCTGTGGAACTACCTTCCCAAGATCGCCCGCACCATCCGCGTGCCGCCCTCCATGATGCTGGCCTCGTGGATGGGCACGGACTTCACCAACGACGACCTGGTGAAGGACAGCTCCTACGAGCACGACTTCAGGTTCGGCCCCGGCGCGCCCTCCAGGGACCCGGCCGGCTGGCTCTACACCGGCGTGGCGCGCGCCGGCGTGGTGGGCCGCTGGCAGAAGATCGAATGGGTGGTCGACGCCGAGGGGAGCCTGCCGCTGCTGGCGCGCTACTTTGACCGCAAGGGCCTGCTGGCGCGCACCATGAGCTTCTCGCGCGTGGAGCGCATGGGCGGCCGCCTGCTGCCCACCCTCATGGTCCTGAAATCCGTCGACCAGCCCGGCCACGTCATGGAACTGCGCTACCTCAGCGCCCGCTTCGACATCCCGCTCAGCGACGACACCTTCAGCCTTTCGCGCCTGGAGAGGCGCTGACGGGCGCGGCCCGCTAGGACACCCCGCATGCTCCTGGATTCCCTGCTCACGGATATGGCGGTCGGCTGGCGCAACCTGGGGCGCAACCGCAAGCGCACGGCCCTGACCTGGGGCGCCATCGCCCTGGCCCAGGCCGCCCTGGTCTGGATGACCGCCTTCATGAACGGCTACCAGGCCGACATCTTCGACACCCTCACCGGCCCCATGCTGGGCCACGTGCAGGTGCACGCCCCCAAGTACCTGGACGACAACCTGGTGGAGCGCGTGCTGCCGCGCGCGGATGCCCTGGAGAAGGCCATCGCCGGCCTGCCCCGCGTGGCCTCGGTGTCGCCGCGCGTCTACGGCCCGGTGCTGGCCGCGCAAAAGCAGATGGGGCACGTGGCCATGGTGGCCGGGCTGGACCTGGCCCTGGAGGACCGCCCCGGCGGCCTGCTGGCGGGCCTGCCCGCCCGGGAACTTCCCGGCAGGGGCGAGGCCCTGGTGGGCCGGGAACTGGCCCGTTCCATGGGCCTGAAGCCGGGAGACACCCTGGCCCTGATGGGCCAGGCCGCCGACGGTTCCATCGCCAGCGGCCTGTACCGCGTCAAGGGGCTGGTGGAGACCGCGGTGGAGCCCCTCAACCGCAACGGCATCCTGATGGGACTGGCCCAGGCCCAGGACCTGCTGGCCATGCCCGACGAGGTGCACGAGATCGTGGTGAAGGCCGACAGCCCCGCCGACATCCCCGGCGTGGCGGCCGCCATGCGCGGCCTGAAGGCGCTTTCCGGGGACGACGTGCGCACCTGGGACCAGCTGGCCCCCCAGATCGCCTCCATCCTGAAGGTGATGGGCCATTTCAACCTGGTCATCATGGTGCTGGTGTTCATCACCACCGTGGCCGGCGTGGCCAACACCATGCTGATGGCCACCTACGAGCGCGGCCACGAGTTCGGCATGCTGCTCTCGCTGGGATGCCGGCCCGGCCGGCTGTCCCGCATGCTGCTGATGGAGGCCCTGGTGCTGGGCCTGGCCGGGGTGGCCACGGGCACGGCCCTGGGCCTGGCCTTCACCTGGCACCAGCGCCTGGACATGTCGGCCTTCTTCGGCGGCAAGGATTCCTTCGCCTTCAACGGCATGAACATGTCCCTGGTCATCCCCTACATCCCGCGGGCGCGCGACGTCCTGATGGGCGTGGGCGCCGTGATGGCCACCTCGGCCCTGGCCTGCCTGTGGCCGGCCCGCCGCATCTCCCGCATGGAGCCCTCCGAGGCGCTGCGGTCATGAGATCCCCCCTCGAAGGAAGCCCGGAATGAACTTCCTGGACAGACTGCCGGTGACGCCGCGCTACGCCCTGCGCAACCTGGCCCGCAACCGGCGCCGCACCCTGCTTTCGGCCGGGGGCCTGGCCCTGGGCTGCAGCGTGGCCCTGGTGGCCATCGGCTGGAACCGCGGCAAGAACGAGATGCTCATCAACGCCCTGGCCGAGGGCGGGGCCGGGCACCTGACCGTGGCGCCTCAGGGCTGGCTGGAGAGCCGCGGGGCCAGGCTGCGCCTGAACCAGGGGTCGCGGGTGCTGGCCATGCTCCGGGCCGACCCGGCGGTGCGGGTGGCCACGCCCGAAAACCGGGTCCAGGCCCTGCTGGCCATGGGCACGCGCATGGTGGGCGTGGAGATCCAGGGCGTGGACCCGGCCACCGAACCCGGGGCCGACCGCCTGGTGCGCAAGGCGGCCCTGGGCCGCTACCTGGTCCCTTCGGACCGCCAGGGCCTGGTGCTGGGAAGGACCCTGGCCGACCGCCTGGGCGTGGGGCCGGGGGATTCGCTGGTGGTGACGGTGACCGATTCCACCGGATCGATGAAGAACGCCATGTTCCAGGTGCTGGGCGTCGTGGACCTGAAGAGCAAGCTGGATGCCGCCATCTGCCAGGCCAACCTGAAGGACGTGGAGGCCCTTTCCGGCCTGCCCGGCGAGGAGAAGATCACCGTGCTGCTGAAGGACCCCTCGCGCCTGGGACCCTTCCTGGCCGGCCTGCGGCCCCGCCTGCCCCGGGGCGACCGGGCCTGGCCCTGGCAGGAGGTCAGCCCGGACATCGCCAACGGCGTGCGCCTGGACACCGTCTTCGTCTGGCTGATCGACTTCATCTTGGTGGTCATCGCCCTGCTGGGCGTGGCCAGCGCCCAGCTCACGGCCGTGCTGGAGCGCCGCCGCGAATTCGCCGTGCTTTCGGCCCTGGGCATGCGCGGCGGTTCCATGCTGAAGCTGCTGCTGGGCGAGGCCCTGGCCCTGGGCACGCTCTCCCTGCTGGTCACCCTGGCCATCAGCTGCCCGGCCCTGCTCTACCTTTCGCGCGTGGGCATCGACCTGGGAAGCGGCATGGACGTGGCCGGCGTGGCCCTGGTGGACAGCGTCATGCGGGCCGATTTCGGGCCCTGGATCATCTGGGAATCCGTGCTGTTGAGCTACGCGGCCACCCTGGCCGCCTCGCTGTATCCGGCCTGGTTCGCCACGCGGCTGGATCCCGCCGAGGCCCTCCGGGTGGCGCAATAGAGGGCCCCAAGTCCGCACCCCATTCGGAGCAGACCGTGAACAAACCCATCCTTGTTTCCGCCAGCCGGGTGAGGAAGGTCTTCCACACCGGAAGCGTCGAGGTCGAGGCCCTGCGGGGGGTGGACCTGGAGCTGAAGGAGGGCGACTTCGCCGCCGTGGTCGGGCCCAGCGGCAGCGGCAAGAGCACGCTTTTGAACCTCATCGGCGCCCTCGATTCGCCCAGCTCGGGGGAGCTGACCGTGCTGGGACGGCCCATGGCCGGGCTCTCCAAGGCCGGCCGGGCCCAGCTTCGCCTGAAGGAGCTGGGCTTCGTGTTCCAGGCCTACAACCTGGTTCCCGTGCTGACGGCCCTGGAAAACGTCGAGTTCGTCCTGGAACTGCAGGGCCGCGGGCCCGCCGAAAGGCGTTCCATGGCCCGCCAGGTGCTGAGGGAACTGGGCCTGGAATCCCTGGCCGGCCGCCGGCCCTCGCAGCTCTCCGGGGGGCAGCAGCAGCGCGTGGCCGTGGCCCGGGCCGTGGTCTCGCGCCCCCGCCTGGTGCTGGCCGACGAGCCCACCGCCAACCTGGACGGCGCCAACGCCGAATCCCTGCTTTCGCTGATGCGCGGCCTGCGCGACCGCCACGGCATGACCTTCCTGTTCTCCACCCACGACCCCCGCGTCATCCGCCACGCCGGGCGCGTCGTCACCCTGGCCGACGGCCGCATCACCTCCGACGCCGCCAAGCGCAAGGCCCGGTCCGGGCGGACCTGAACGAGGAGGCCGGCCACGCCTTCCAAGCGCTCCATCGCCAAGTGCCTGCTCCTGGCGGCCCTGCTGCCGCCCTGCCTGGGCCGCTCCGCCACGCTCTGGTCCAGCCCCGACGACTCGCGCTGGCTGAAGCTGGACACGGCCCTGCAGGGAGCGGCCCTGCTCTCCGCGCCGATTCCCGGCGCCGACGACCAGGACTGGTCGCGCCTGGGCTTCGGCCGGCTGCGCCTGGACCTGAAGGCGCGCCCCTCCTCCTCTCTGGACCTCGAGGCGGCCTACGACAACCGCCTTTCCGGCCAGGCCGGCGGCACCGGCGCCTGGCTGGGGGCCCTGCCCCCCTCCGATTCGGTGGCCTTCCGCGTCCGGCAGCTGGGCAACGCGCCCTTCAGCCGGGGCGGCGCCCAGGACTACCAGGAACTGGACCGGGCCTTCCTGGCCTGGCACACGGGCCCCTTCAACCTCTGCCTGGGCCGCCAGGCCATCGGCTGGGGCCGGGGCCAGGTCTTCAGCGCCGTGGACCTCTTCGCGCCCTTCAGCCCCACCCAGATCGACCGCGAATGGCGGCGCGGCGTCGACGCCGCCGACCTGGACTTCGAGCTCACCGACGCCTCGTCCCTGGGCCTGGTGCTGGCCGGCGGGCCGGACTGGGGCCGGTCGGCCCTGGGGGCGCGCCTGCGCGGCTACCTGGGCCCGCTGGACGCCTCGCTGCTGCTGGCCAAGCGCGCCGAGGACCGCATGGCCGGCCTGGCCGGCTCCATGGCCCTGGGCGGGGCCGAGGTGCACGCCGAGGCCGCCCTCTTCAACACCCCGGGGGACGTGCCCGACAACGGCATGTTCGGCGACCCGGACCTGGTGCCCAAGCTGGTGCTGGGGGCCTCCAACAACTTTCCGGTGGGCGCGGGCCTGCAGGCCACCCTGGAATACCACTATTCCGGCTTCGCCGCGCCCACGGCCGCCGACCTGCCGGCCTGGCTTTCCAACCCCGACCTCCAGGCGCGCTTCCAGCGCGGCGACAGCCAGATCCTGCTGCGCCAGGCCGCCGCCCTGGTGCTGGGCACCACCTTCAGCCAGGCCTTTTCCGGCGGCCTGCAGGTGCTGCAGAGCCTGGTGGACCCCTCGGGCCTGGCCGGACCCTCGCTGGAATGGGACGAATCGGACAGCCTCAGCTTTTCGCTGGACGCGTTTGTGGGATGGGGGAAGGGCTTGAAGGACGGCCTGCCGCGAAGCCAGTTCGGGGCCACGCCGGCCACGCTCCTGGTGGAGGCCAGGTGGTATGGCTGAAAAAAACGGGGTCCGCCGGGGCCCGGGGCCCCGGCGGACGGGGGAAGGGTCAGCGCTCGTTGAGCTTGGTCAGCAGGCGCAGGATTTCCAGGTAGAGCCAGATCAGGGTCACCATCAGGCTGAAGCCGCAGTACCATTCCATGTACTTGGGCGCCCCCTCCTCGGCGGCGGCCTCGATGAAGCTGAAGTCCAGCACCAGGTTCATGGCCGCGATGATCACCACCACCACGCTGAATCCGATGCCCCAGGGCGAGGCCGAATTGATGATGGAGATGCTGTGGCCGAAGAAGCCCATCACCATGTCCACCAGGTAGAAGACCATGATGCCGCCGGTGGCGATCACCACCCCGCGGACGAAATTGGGCGTGGCCCGGATCAGGCGCGCCCGGTAGGCCAGCAGCAGCACGAAGAGCGTGCCGAAGGTCAGGCCCACGGCCTGGAACACCACGCCCGCAAAGCGCGCCGAAAGCATGGCCGAAAGGCCGCCCACGAAGAGCCCTTCAAGCACGGCGTAGGCCGGGGCCAGCACCGGCGACCAGTTCATCTTGAAGACCGTCACCAGGGCCACCACGAATCCCAGCAGGGCCCCCAGGGTCATCAGCGGGGCCACGGCCTGCATGCCCTGGCTGAAGAACTGGCTCCAGGTCCAGGCCGCCGCGCCGAAGGTGAGCAGCAGCAAAATGCCCGTCTTGTCCACGGTGCCGTGCATGGTCATGGCCTCGGCGCCCTCGGCCGCGGGGAGGTTCTGGAAAACCTTGGGCCTCAGCGTGGGGTTGGAGGTTCTTGGCTGGTTGTTGTCCGGCATGGCGCTCTCTCCTCGTAAAAGGTTTGGTCAGATTCCCTTCAGGATCCTTCCTCCGCCCAGGCATTCCTCGCCCGCGTAAAACACGGCGGACTGGCCCGGCGTGACGGCCCGCTGGGCCTGGTCGAAATTCACCTCCACCTCGCCGCCCTCCAGGGCGGTCAGGGTGGCCTCGGCCGCGGGGTGCATGGAGCGGATCTTCACCCGCGCCCGAACCGGCCCCTCCGGCGGCCGGCCCGACACCCAGTTCACCTCCCCGGCCCTCAGTCCCTTCTTCATCAGGTCGGCCTCGCCTCCCACCACCACCGCGTTGCGCTCCCTGTCCAGCTCCACCACGTACCTGGGGGCGGCCCCCTCCAGTCCCAGTCCCCGCCGCTGGCCCACCGTGAACAGGGCGATGCCCTGGTGCCGGCCCACCTCTTTTCCGGACGTGTCCAGCACCGGCCCCTCGCGCAGGGCCTGGGGGGCCAGCTCGGCCAGGATGCCGGCGTAGTTTCCGTCCGGCACGAAGCAGATGTCCATGCTTTCGGGCTTGCGGGCCGTGGCCAGGCCGAAGCGGCCGGCCTGCTCGCGCACCCAGTCCTTGGTCTGGCCGCCCAGCGGGAACTCCAGGCGCGCCAGCTGGGCCTGGGTGAGGCGGTGGAGGAAATAGGTCTGGTCCTTGCGCGGGTCGGCCGCCTTCATCAGGCGGAAGCCGCCTTGCCCGTCCGGCTCCACGCGGGCGTAGTGCCCGGTGGCCAGCTTGTCGGCGCCCAGGCCCAGCGCCGTCTTGAGCAGGGGGTCGAACTTGACCTTGTCGTTGCAGGACACGCAGGGATTGGGCGTGCGGCCGGCCAGGTAGTCGGCCGCGAAGCTCTCCATGACCCGGCTGCGGAAGGTGTCCTCGTAGTTGAGCACGTAGTAGGGAAAGCCCATGGCCCGGGCCACCGACCGGGCGTCGGCCATGTCCTGGGCCCCGCAGCAGGAGCGGCTGGCCGGGGCGTCGCCGGAAACCGGCGCGGCGCAGGCGTCCTCCAGCTTTTCCAGCCCGGCCTCGGGCCCGCGCGCCTTGTCCTGCCACACCTTGAGCGTCACCCCCGTCACCTCGTGGCCCTGGCTGTGCAGCAGGGCCGCGGTCACGGACGAATCCACCCCCCCGGACATGGCGACCACGATCTTCACGGCTTTCCCCGGAAAAGTTCCGCCCGGATCCTCGACCCGGGACCCTCGGTTCCATCGCCCGCCCGCAACCCCGCCCCGGGCGAGGAGGGGGTGGCGTAGGTCTTCCTGGGGATGCGGCCCGAAAGGTAGGCCAGCCTTCCCGCCTTCACGGCAAGTCCCATGGCCCGGGCCATGGCCACGGGCTCCTGGGAGGAGGCCACGGCGGAATTGACCAGCACCCCGTCCGCGCCCAGCTCCATGGCCTGGGCCGCGTCGCTGGCCGTGCCCAGGCCGGCGTCGACGATCACCGGCACCTTGGCGGCTTCCACGACCATCCTCAGGGTGACGGGGTTGAGCAGGCCCAGGCCCGAGCCGATCATGGACCCCAGGGGCATCACGGCCGCGGCCCCTTCCTC
>JAJYGY010000302.1 GCA_021790555.1 bacterium | reverse complement strand
GCCCAGGCCTCCCCGGCCCGGCCTTCGCCGGCCGGCTTCGGGCCCTCCCTGGCCAACCCGGCCCAGGGAGGCTACGCCGCCGAGCCCGCGCTGGGCAGGACGGGCCTGGCCCCGGCGCCGGCCGCCGCGGCCGTGCGCCCCAGCGACCTGACCACGCCGGTGCGCCAGGACGAGGCCACGCCCACCCCGGTGCCGGGCTTCCCGGACGGGGTGCGCTGCCAGGTGCGCGACAACGTCATCCTGGCCTCGCGGGGCCAGTCCGCCACCATCGTCTTCAACGTGCGGGTGGCCTGCGACGTCACGGTGGAGGTTTACAACGACCTGGGCGAAAAGGTGGCCACCCTGGTGGACCAGCAGGAGACGGCCGGCCAGCACCTGGTGACCTGGGACGGCCGCGGCGACCAGGGCCTGATGCAGGCTTCGGGGGTCTACGTGGCGCGCGTCAAGACGCGCGACTACGACGACCAGCTGAAGATGCTGCTGGTGAGGTAGGCCATGCGCGGCGCCGGAGGCGCGATGCTGGCGGTCCTGGCCTGGGCCTGGGCCGGACTGGCCCTGGCGAACAGCCCCACGCCGACGCCCACGCCCCAGGAAACCGCCGGCACGGTGACGGCCACGGCCACTCCCAGCCCCACGGAATCTCCCAGTCCCTGGGTCATCTACGTGACGCCCACGCCGCCGCCGGCCATGGGCTCGGCCAACATCCCGAACAACGTGTTCCACCCCGGGATGGGCCAGCCCCTGCAGCTGCGCTACAGCGTGCCCCTGGCCGAGGAGGTCAGCATCAGCATCTACGACCGCGACGGCAGGCTGATGTGGAGCCGCAAGGAAAGCGTGTCCGCCGGCAGCCACGTGGACAACTGGGACGGCAGCGGCGGCAGCGGCCTGGTGGCCTCGGGCATCTACCTGGTGGATTTCGAGGGACGCAACCTGAGGAAGGGCATCAAGATCGCGGTGATCAAGTAGGAAACCCGGCCGGAGCGCCGGACTGTTTGGCACGTATAAATGGACGATAAGGACTTTGTGGAAGGTATTGTGGGCAGGGTTCGCGATCACGTTTCTCGATGCGGCACCGGGGAAAGGAACCCGGTTTTATCCAGCACAAGGAGGCTTCCATGGCCCGGCTCCGACTGAAACCCAACGCCCCCCGGCTGAAGGACTACCTGAAGGTGGTCCAGAACATCCAGGGACTCTCCCAGACCGAGGAAGGCGAGTACGTCCGGCGCCTGAAGGCCGGGGACGAGGTCTCCAAGCGGGCGCTCATCGAGGCCTTCCTGCCCATGGTGGTGAAGTGGGTGGCCCCCCTGCGCGGCGGCCACCTGACCTTCGCCTCCATGATCGAGGCCGGCAACATCGCCATGATCCGCGCCCTGAAGGACTACGCCGCCCAGGCCGAAGGCTCCCTGGCCGCCTTCCTGGAAGCCGCGGTCACCGCCGAGATCCTGCGCCGCAACGCCGGCCCCGCCCAGGGAAGGATCTAGAGCCCCCCTTTTAGTCTCCCCACTTGCCTCCCCCGGGTATAAAATCCCCTGGTGACCAAATCCAACCTTAAACTGACCTTCAACCTGGCCTGCCTGGCCCTGGGGCTTGGCCTGGGGCTGGCCCTGTGCCGCGTGCCTTTCCAGGCCCCGGCGCTGTGGCGCCACCTGGCCGAGGCCAGGGTGCTGGCAAGCCAGGGCGGGTTCCCGGCGCGCGATCCCTTCGTCTTCGGCGCGCCCGGAGGCCTGGCCTTCGACCGTTCGGGCTGGCTGTACGGCCTGCTGGCCCTGTGGCTGCACCAGGCCGCCGGACTGGCCGGACTGGCATGGGCCCGCGCCCTGCTGCTGCTGGCGGCCTTCGGCCTGTGCCTGGGCACGGGATTCCGGCGGGGCAGCCGGCCCTTCTCCACGCTGGCCTTCTCACTGGCGGCCCTGGCGGCCTGCGGGCCCCTTTTGCAGGGGCCCCGCCAGGCCCTGGAACTGGCGCTCTTTTCCCTGATGCTGTTGATGATGGAGGGCGACTTCTGGCCCTCGCTCTTCGGCCGCTGGGTCTGGCTCCCCCTGCTGGCCGTGGCCTGGATCAACACCGGCCCCACGGCCCTGCTGCTGCCGCCCCTGCTGCTGCTTTGGCTGGCGTCCGAGCCCGGCTCGGCCCAGGACGACGAGGGCCGGCCGGCCCTGCCCGGCGCGGCCAAGGCGGTGTTCTTCCTGGCCCTGTCGGCCGGCCTCCTGCTCAACCCCCAGGGCTGGAAGGCGATGCTTCCCGCCGCGCCCTGGCCGGGCCTTTCGCTTTCCCCCCTGGCGCCGGGGCGCTTCGACGCGGCCCAGCCGGCCCTGTGCCTGATGGCCTTCCAGCTGCCCCTGCTGCTGGCCGCCGGATGGGTGGGCGGGCCGGCCCGCCGCCGTTTCGCGCGCGACCTGCTTCTCTTCGGCCTGCTGGGCCTGGCGGGGCTGGTTTCCTCCGGCCTGCTTCCCTTCTTCTTCGTGTGGGCGGCGCCGGTGGCGGCGGGCCGGCTGGACCAGCTGGTCGACAGCCTGCCGGCCTGGACCACGCCGGCCCGCTGGGCCGCCAAGCTGGGCCTGCTGCTGGCGGCCCTGTGGTGGCTTCCCCGCGCCTGGGCCGGGTCCGGCTTCGGCCTGGATCAGTGGCGCGCCGGGTTCCCGCGCGAGACCCTGGACTTCATCCGGAACCAGGGCCTGGCCGACCCCCTGATGGCCGAGGCAGGCTGGGGCGGATGGATTTCCTGGCGGCTGGAGGGCCAGGCCCCGGTGCTGGTGGACGACCGCATGGCCCCGCCCCAGGCGGCGCGCGACTACCGCGACATCCAGCGGGCCGCGCCGGACTGGGACGAGGTGCTCAAGCGCGACGGCGCGCGCGCCGCCCTGCTGAAGGTGGGCAGCCCCCTGGCCCGGGCCATGGCCATCGCCCCGGACTGGCAGCCCGTGTGCTTCGACGACGTGTCCGTGCTCTACGTCGAAGCCGGGCCCGAACACGCCTCGCTCATCAACACCTACGCTCCCCGGGGCCTCAGGCCGGGCGACCCTGCCGAGCCCTTCAGCCAGGGGCGCATGCTGCAGTGCCAGGCCGACCTGGAGGTGCGCCTGTCGCGCTACCCGGCCATGGGCCGGATGTACCTGTACCAGAGCTACCTGCTTCAGGCCGAGGGCCGCCTGGACCAGGCTGAACAGGCCCTGCGAACCGGCATCGACCGCGACCCTCTTTTCGAGCCCTGCCGGCAGCGCCTGGAACAGTTGAAGTCCCTGCCCCCGTCCCCCGCCCCGGCGGGGCAGTAGGGACCTTTCGCGGAAAACGATGCCCTCCAAGACCATCCTCTTCCTGGCCCTCGCCCTGCTGGCCCTGGCCCGCCCGGCCCTGGCGCTGTCCTGCCTTTCGGACGGCTTCGAGACCGACACGGGCCTGTGGACGCCCGACCCGGGCAGCCTGTGGCACCGCGAGAGCACGGCCTCGCCCTGCGGCCGGGCCCACGGCGGGCAGTGGGCCTGGTATTTCGGCCAGGACAGCACCTGCACCTACGACAACGGCCAGGTGAAGGATTCCAGCCTCACTTCGCCCCCGGTGCAGCTTTCCGCCGACCCCTCCCAGGACTACCTTTCGTTCTGGACCCTCTTCGAGGTCGAAAGCCTGTACCCGGTGTGCTACGACCAGCGCTGGGTGCAGGTGTCGGTGGCCGGCGGCCCCTGGTCCACCCTGCTGGACCTGGGCCCGTCGGTGGAGCCGGCCGTCACCAACGCCAGCGTTCCCTACACCAGCGGCAACGGCACCAACGGGCCGGGCCAGTGGCAGTACTACTACGCCAGCCTCACCTGGGCCGCCGGAAGCTCCGTCCAGGTACGCTTCCGCTTCCTGGACGGGGCCGGCTCGCAGAAGCCCCAGTGCGCCGGCCAGACCCCGGACGATTCCTACGACGGCTACCTGGGCTGGTACGTGGACGACGTGAACCTGGGCTGCGACACGCCCCAGGCGGCCCTGGACAAGGCCGTGGTGGGCAGGAACGGCGCGCTGACCGTGGACAAGGGAAGCGCCTACGCCTGGCAGGGGGACACGGTGAAATTCCACCTCAACTGGGCCAACCTGAGCTCCCAGCCCCAGACCCTTCAGATCTGGGACACCCTGCCCTCCTTCGCGTCCTACGTGCTTTCCACGCCCACGGCCAGCAGCACCTCGGGCCCGGTGGTGTGGACCCTTTACGGCGTGCCGGCCTGGGCCCAGGGCAGCGTCACCCTGACCACCAGCGTGGCCAATTCCCTCACCTTCACGGGCGACTGGCTCAACCAGGCCATGGCCGAATCCGGGGGCGACAGCCTCACCTTCACCAGCAACCAGGTGGACGTGCACCTGGAGCCGCCCCGGCTCATCCTGAAGAAATACGCCTACCCGGCCACCATCCCCCAGGGCGGCCAGGTGGAATTCGACCTGGTGCTCACCGACGCCTCGGCCGCCCAGGATGCCACCCAGGTGCTGGTTCAGGATTCGCTGCCCGCCAACTTCACCTTCACCAATTCCAGCTACTGGGGGAGCGGGGCCACGCTTTCCAACGGGGTCTGGTCCCTCACCCTGCCCTCGCTGGCCGCCGGCGACACCCAGGCCCTCAATATTTTGGGCCAGGCCAGCGGGGCGGTGGGCACGCCCCTGCGGAACACGGCCTACGCCATGGCCAACGAATTCCCCTGGACGGACTCCAGCGTGGGCTACACGCTCACCCCCAACCCCGGCGCCCCGGGGCTGCAACTGGTGACGGTGTATCCCAACCCGGCGCCCTCCAAGAACCCGGCCTTCGCCCCCATGGCCTACGTGGTCTACACCCTGGCCCACAGCGCCGAGCTGGAGCTGAAGGTCTTCAACGTGGCGGGCGAGCTGGTCTACCGCGGCACCCAGCCCGCCATCCCGGGCGAGGGCCAGGTGCCCTGGAACCTGAGGAACAACAGCGGCCGGCAGGTGGCCTCGGGCCTGTACGTCTTCCGCCTGATGGCCGACGCATCGGGAAGCCAGGAGACCGTGTTCGGGGAAATGGCGGTGCTGTGGTGACCCCGGCGCGCCTGGGATCGGACCTTGTGCTGGTGCTGGCGGGCTTCCTGGCCGGGGCGCTCAATTCCGTGGCCGGCGGCGGCAGCTTCCTCACGTTTCCGGCCCTGCTGCTGCACGGCCTGCCGGCGGTTTCGGCCAACGCCTCCAGCACCCTGGCGCTGGTGCCGGGCTCGTTCAGCGCCACCTGGGCCTACCGCCGCGAGTTCGGCAAGGTGTCCGGCATCCGCCCGCTTCCCTGCCTGGCCGCCGCCCTGGCCGGCGGGGCGGTGGGCGCCCTGCTGCTTATCCGCACGCCCGAATCCAGCTTCGAGGCGCTGCTGCCCTGGCTGCTGCTCTTCGCCACCCTGCTCTTCGCCTTCGGCAACCGCCTGGCCGCCCGCCTGAAAGGCCGGGTGCGCCTGGGCGAGGGCCTGGTGCTGGCGCTGCTCTTCCTGGGATCGGTCTACGGGGGCTACTTCGGCGGGGGGCTGGGCATCCTGATGCTGTCGCTGATGGCCCTGCTGGGCATGACCGACCTGCACGCCATGAACGCGCTGAAGACCCTGCTGGGCGGCAGCCTCAACGCCCTGGCCGCCCTGATGTTCCTGGCCTCGGGCGCCGTGGACCTGCGCGCCGCGCTGGTCACCATGGCGGGCGCCGTGGCCGGCGGGCTCACCGGCGCCAGCCTGGCCAGGAAGGTGCCCATGGGGTCGCTGCGCCTTTTCGTCGTGGCCGTGGGCCTGGCCCTCACCGCGGTGTTTTTCGCGCGCTTCCGCTGAGGCGGGACGGCGCCTCGATTTTCAGGAGGGACGATGGACCGGGAACCGGGAGTGAAGCTGCTGCGCCAGCTGTATTTCGACGCCGGGATGAAGGCGCTGCGCGAGGAGAAGAGGGCCGAGGCCGAGGAGCTGCTGCTGGGCGCCCTGGCCGAATGCGACGCGGCGGCCGAGCCCTCGCTGGCCGCCGAGCTCAACCGCGAGCTGGGCGAGCTCTACCACGGCCAGGGAAGGTTCGCCCAGGCCGAGCCCTTCCTCAAGAGGGCCCTGGGGCTTTGGGAAAGGCTGCAGGGCCCGGGCGACCTGCAGTCCGCGCCCCTGGTGGAAAAGCTGGCCCAGGCCTACCGCGCCCTCAAAAAGCCGGCCCTGGCCAGGGCCCTGCTGGGTTTCAACCTGGCGGCCATGGAGCAGGCCCAGGGGCCGGATTCGCTCAAGCTCTGCCCGCTGCTGGATTCGCTGGCCGACCTGTGCCTGGCGCAGAGGGACTACGCCGGGGCCGAGGCCTGCGTCAAGCGCGGGCTGAACCTGAAGGAGCGCAATCTGGGGCCCTACCACGCCGAGGTGGCCGAGTCCTTCCGCAGGGTGGCCGACCTTTGCGACCTGGCCGGCAAGGCGGCCGAGGCCGAGCTTTTCTACCGGCGCCTTCTGGAGGCGCGTGAAAGGATCTTCGGCGCCGGAACCCCGGCCGTGGCCGAGTCCCTGGACCTGCTGGCGGGGCATTATTCCGTGCGCGAGAACTACCCCCAGGCCGAGGAATGCCTGCGCCAGGCCATTCAGATCCGCGAGAAGACCCTGGGCGCGGACCATCCCCGCGTGCGCGAGGGCCTGCGCGACCTGGCCAGCCTGTGCGAACTTCAGGGAAAGGAGCAGGAGGCCGAAAAGGCCAGGGAGAGGGCCGCCTCGCTGGAGAAGAAGGGGCGGTCAGGGGAGGCCCGGGGCGCGGCGCGCAAGGCGGCCCCGGCGCCGAAAAGGAGGGGCTGAGCCGCCGGCCTATCCCCGTCCGGAGGTCTTCAGGCCCTTCCAGGCCAGGCCGGCCCAGCCGGCCAGCATGCCCAGGCCCCCCAGGGGCGTGACGAATCCCAGCCAGCGCAGGCCGCTGAGGGCCAGGGCGTAGAGGCTGAAGGAAAACAGGCAGGTGCCCCAGAACAGCAGGTTCAGCGGGGCCTTCAGCCCGGCGCCCTCCGGGCGGGCGGCCGGAAAGGCCAGGGCCAGCAGGGCCAGGCCCCCGAACATCTCGTAGCGCGCCCCGGTCTCGAAGGCGTGCAGCATCACCGGGTCCAGCCTGCCGGAAAGCCCGTGGGCCGCGAAGGCGCCGGCCGCCACGGCCAGGAATCCGTGCAGGGCGGCCAGAAAAAGCCACCGGTTCATGTCACCCCCAAAAAAAAGAGCCCCCGACCGGGATTTTCCGGCGGGGGCTTTTGTTTGTCCAGTCCGTCGACCACCTTCCAGCCCGGGCGTCAGGCGCATTCCGAGGCGCCCAGGCCCTCCAGCTTGAAGGGCTCGTCCGACCCGTTGTCCTTCAGAAGTTCCGGGTCGCCCGAGGTGATCTCGGTGAGGGGCTCCAGCAGCCTGGCCACCTGGGCCTTGTCGGCCCGGCGCGACCAGTCCACGAAGCTCTCGCCTTCGGCGCGCTCCCTGCGGTAGGCGTCGACGATCAGCTCCACGGCCCTGGGCACGCGGCGGCTGGGCACCTTGGTGATCAGGCGGCCGAACTTGGCGCCGTTCTCGTCGATGCCCCCGCCCAGCAGCAGGTTGAAGTGCGGGCTGTCCTGGCCGCCCACCTTGCGCACGGCCCCGAAGAAGCCGATGCTGGCCACGTGGTGCTGCCCGCAGGAATTGGGGCATCCCGAAATCTTGATGTGCACGTCGTTGAGGTCCGTCTTGCCTTCCTTCTTGTAGGCCAGGGTGTCGGTCAGCACCTTGCCCAGGCCGCGGGAGCTCACCAGGCCCAGGTTGCAGGTGTCGGCCCCGGGGCAGGACGTCACGTCGCCGATCAGGTCCGGGCCCAGCTCGGCCAGGTCCCACTTCTTCAGCTCGGCGTGCAGGTCGGCCAGCTTCTCCTCGGCCACCCAGGGCAGCAGCAGGTTCTGGTCGTTGCTGGTGCGCAGCTCGCCGTTGCCGAAGCGTTCGGCCGCGTCGGCCAAAAAGAAGAACTGCTGGCTGGTCAGGTCGCCCAGGCGCAGCTTGAGGACGGCGTAGCGGAAACCCTTCTGCTTCTGCGGCCAGGTGTTCAGCCGCACCCAGTCGGCGAAGCCCTCGGCCCCGGAATCCGGGATGCCGCCCCCGGGCCCGGCCTGGGGCTCGGCGGCCTGGGGCTCCACGGGAAAGGGCACCTGCTTGGGCAGGGTGGCGTGGATCTTGGCCACCTCCTCCCTGAACTTCTCGATGCCCTCCTTGCGGATGAGGTACTTGATGCGCGCGGCCATGCGGTTCTTGCGCTCGCCGGCCTGGTCGAAGTGCTTGAGGATGGCCTCGACGTGCGGCAGCACCTCGTCGACGGGGATGAAGTCGGCGTAGAGCCAGGCGTCCTGGGGGCTGGACCCCAGCCCGCCGCCCACCTTCAGGCGGAACCCGCGCACCGGCTTGCCGTCGACGATGCGCACCTGGGAGAAGAAGCCGATGTCGTTGATGGCGGCCTGGGCGTAGTCGCGGGGCGAGCCGTTGAAGCTCATCTTGAACTTGCGCGGCAGGTTCGAGAATTCGGCCCGGCGCAAAAAGTAGCGGAAGGCGCCCTTGGCGTAGGGGTAGGCGTCGAAGATCTCGTCCCCGGCGATTCCCGAGACGGGCGAGGCGGTGATGTTGCGGATGGCGTTGCCGCAGGCCTCGCGGGTGGTCAGGTCCACCGACTCGATCTTCTCCATCAGGGCCGGCACCTTGTCCAGCGGCACGAAGTGGAACTGCACGTTCTGCCGGGTGGTGAAGTGCCCGATGCCGCGGGGCGCGAAGTCGCGGGCCAGCTCGCCCAGCACCCGCACCTGGGCCGGGTTCAGCTGACCCCCGGGGATCTTCACCCGCACCATCTGCACGCCCTTCTGGCGCTGCCCGTAGATGCCGTGCACCAGGCGGAAGGGCTTGAACTCGTTGTCGGGCACGGTGCCCAGGGCCCAGCCGTCGGCCTGGTCCTTGAAGTGGGCGATTTCCCTGGAGACCGCGTCGGAAAGCGGCTGGGTCTGGGTGGATGCCATGGTCGAACCTCCTGAAAAGGGGACGGATGTCCCTCAAAATTCCAAAGAAAGCATATCAAAATACTCTGGTTTTGTCAAATATTTTATTGCCGCCGGGACAAGGCCCGCTACTTCCCCTTTTTCAGCTCCAGGGCCCAGGTCATGGGAAGGCTGCCCACCGGCAGGGTGAGGGGGCGCAGCACCAGGGAATCCCCGGCGCCCACCTCCAGGGCCTGCATCAGCTCGGCGGGAAGGTGCACCAGGGTGCCGGAGGGGCGGCTTTCGATGGGAAGTTCCCAGGTCATTTTCGAGAGGACCACCTTCAGGTCGTACTGCCGGGAGACCCGCTTCCAATCGCAGCGGGGGCAGCGCGCCGTCAGCACGGTGCCCGTGGAGGTGGTG
>JAJYGY010000268.1 GCA_021790555.1 bacterium | reverse complement strand
GGAAGACCGGCTTTTGGAAGAGCCCCTCACCGCCCGAAAAGACCAGCCAGGGCATGGCGTAGTAGTTGTTCTCCACCCAGTGGGTCGAAAGCTGCACCAGGCCCCCGGACCCGTCCGCGTAGCTGGCCTGGAAATCGCGCGAGGGCCCGGCCTGCACGCCCAGTTCCAGCCCCAGCCAGCGGGGAAACTGGTATCCCGCGCCCAGGTCCAGCAGGCTCTGCCAGCTGGGCGACGAGGCCGAATTTCCGAAATAGCGGTTGGCGTCCTGGTTGGCCAGCTGGCGCAGGCCGAACCCGCCCGCGGCGTACCAGCCGCCCAGCGTGCTCAGGGCCGCCGGGGGCGCGGCGGCGGCCCGGGCGGGGCCGGGGGCCAGGGCCAGCAGCAGGGCCAGGAGGAAGGGGGGGCGGGCCGCCTTCATGAGGCCCGTTTCCACCGGTGGCCGGCCTCCACCACGGTGTGGATGCCCCCGCGCGGGTTGAAGTCGGCCACCACCCGGGCGCGGCGCGGCCTGGCCGCCGCCACCAGGTCGTCCAGCACGCGGTTGGCCACGGCCTCGTGGAAGATGCCGGCCTCGCGGAAGGCCTGGATGTAGAGCTTCAGCGACTTCAGCTCCACGATCCAGGGCCCGGGGAAATATTCCAGGTGCAGGGTGGCGAAATCCGGCTGGCCCGTCTTGGGGCAGACGCAGGTGAACTCCGGGATGGAGCACTTCACCAGGTATTCGCGCCCGGGGTAGGGGTTCTTGACGATCTCCAGCTCCGGCGTCCGGAGGGCGTCCGGGGGGGACTGGAACTTCTGGTACCGGGAGATTCGGGGCATGGCTTCCTTGTCGAGGGCGGATCAGTTTTTCCCCAGGTGGAGCACGGGCCTCGGCGGCCCGTCCAAGGACTCCCCGGGGTAGAGGGCCTTTTCCAGGAACAGCCCCTGCGGAGGGGCGGTGAAGGCGGCCAGCTCGCGGGTGGGCTTCTCCAGGGCCCGCAGAAGGGCCGGGGCGGGCAGGGCCCCCCGGCCCACCTCCACCAGGGCGCCGGTGAGGCGGCGCACCATCTTCCACAGGAAGGAGCGGGCGCGGAAGCGCAGCAGCAGCAGGGGGCCGTCCTCGGCCAGCTCCACCGGCTCGAGGCGGATCCGGGTGGCCTCCCGGCGGGCGGGGTCGGCCTCGCAGAAGGAGGCGAAATCGTGCGCCCCGGCCAGCGCGCCGGCGGCCCGGGCCAGGGCCTGGACGTCCAGCCGGTCCTTCACCCACCAGCAGAGGTCGGCGCCGAAGGCGCTGCGGCGGCGCAGGACCTGGTACAGGTAGACCCGCTGGACGCAGGAATGGCGCGCGTGGAATCCGGGCGGGGCGGGGGCCAGGGACTTCACCGCGATGTCGCGGGGCAGCAGGTCGTTGAGCCGGTTGAGGGGGGAAAGCCCGCCCCCCGGCGGGCCGTCGGCGTCCAGGCCCACCACCTGGCCCAGCGCGTGCACGCCCGAATCCGTCCTGCCGGCGGCCTGGAGCCCCCGCACCGCCTTGAAGACCCGGCGGCAGGCGGCCTCCAGCGCGTTGGCCACGCCCTCGGCGTTTTTCTGGGCCTGCCAGCCCCGGTAGCGGGCGCCGCAGTATTCCACTTCCATCCGAAACAAGGCCATGGTTCCTTCCCCCGTGCCCCCGGATTTTGGCCGAGCCCGGGCCGCTTGTCGAGGGCTTTCCATTCCCCCCCGGGGCCCTTCCTTTTTCGGATTGGAAGGGCTCGCGGGCCTGTGTTAGAGTGGGTCGCGTTTTCAAGGGCGTGAGGCGCCGGCAACGGCGCGTTCCATCATTTTGGAGAAGGCATGATCCGAATCGCGGTATTGGGTGGGGACGGCATCGGTCCGGAAGTGGTGGCGGCCAGCCTTCCGGCCCTGCGCCGGGCCTGTGAAAAGTCCGGCCTGGACGTCGAATTTCCCGAGGCACTGGTGGGCGGCGCGGCCTTTGACGCCACCGGGCATCCCCTGCCCCCGGCCACGCTGAAGCTGTGCGACGCCTCGCAGGCCATCTTTTTCGGGGCCGTGGGCGGCCCGAAATACGACAAGATTCCCGACCCCAACCTGAGGCCCGAACGGGGGTCTCTGCTCCCCCTGCGCAAGCGCTACGAGCTGTTCGCCAACCTGAGGCCGGCGCGCGTCTACCCGGGCCTGGAGGGGCAGTCGCATCTGAAGCCGGAATACCTCAAGGGCCTCGACCTGCTGGTCATCCGCGAGCTGACGGGCGGCGCCTACTTCGGCCGCAAGGAACTGAAGGCCGACCGGGCCTTCGACGCCATCGAATACAAGGCCTCGGAGATCGAGCGCCTGATGCACTTCGCCTTCCGGGCGGCCATGGGACGCGGTCGCCGCCTGACCCTGGTGCACAAGGCCAACGTGCTGCTGACCTCGGTGCTGTGGAAGAAGGTGGCCGAGAAGGTCTCCAGGAAGTACCCCCGGGTGAAGATGGACGACTGCTACGTGGACGCCTTCGCCATGTACCTGGTGCGGCGCCCGGCCAGCTTCGACGTGGTCGCCACCGAGAACATGATGGGCGACATCCTCACCGACGAGGCCGCCGAGGTGACCGGGTCGATCGGCCTGCTGCCCTCGGCCAGCCTGGGCACCCGCGGGAACCGCCTGGGAAGCTTCGGGCTCTACGAGCCCTGCCACGGCAGCGCCCCGGACATCGCCGGAAAGGGCCTGGCCAACCCCCTGGCCACCCTGTTGTCGGCGGCCCTGCTGCTGCGCTACTCGCTGGGCAGGGAGAAGGCCGCCCGGGCCCTGGAGGACGCGGTGGCCAGGACCCTGGCCGACGGATTCCGCACCCGGGACCTGGCCTCCCCGGCCGCCAAGGGCGGCAAGGGAACCCGCGCGGGCAGGCTGGTCAGCACCCGCCAGATGGGCGAGGCCGTCCTGGAAAGGCTGGAAAAGATCCGGTTTTCGTGAAGCGCCGGCCCGGGCCGGCGCGGCTTTCCGCCGGCTTCGCAGGTCCGGGCCTTCAAATTCTGGCCTCCACTCCCGCCCCGCCATGCGCGAAGCGCTTTACTACAAAAAAGAGCCCCTGTTCCGGGTGCGCTGCGTGCTGTGCCCCCACCGCTGCCAGATGCACAAGGGGCAGGCCGGCCTGTGCCGGTCCCGGGTGAACCAGGACGGCGAGCTGATGACCACCGCCTACGAGGAGGTCTCGGCCTACGGCCTGGACCCGGTGGAGAAGAAGCCGCTCTACCATTTCCTTCCCGGCCGCGACCTGCTCACCTATTCCGGCAACGGATGCACCTTCCGTTGCACCTTCTGCGCCAACCACATGATCAGCCAGGAGGACGCCCCCACGGCGCACCTGGGCGTGCCCGAGCTGGTGGAGTTGGCGCGCCGGCACGGGGCCGCCGGGCTGGCGGCCAGCTACGCCGAACCGGTGGTCTTCTACGAGTTCGTGCGCGACATGGCGCCCTGCGCCCGGGAGCAGGGGCTGAAGAACGTGGCGGTGACCAACGGGTTCATCCTGGAGGGTCCGTTGCGGGACTGGCTGCCGAGCCTGGACGCCCTCAAGGTGGACCTGAAGGGCAACGAGGCCTTCTACCGCGAGGTCTGCGGGGGCCAGGCCGATCCGGTCTGGAGGACGGTGCGCATCGCCCACGAAAGCGGGGTGCACGTGGAGACGGCCATGCCCCTGATCCCGTCCCTCAACGACTACCACGAGGATTTCGACGAGATGGTGGGCAAGCTGGCCGAGATCTCCCCGGAGATCCCCTTCCATATCCAGGCCTACACCCCTGCCCACCGCATGAGCGTGGACGCCACGCCCCTGGAGGACCTCGAAAGGGCCTACGAGGCGGCCAGCCGGAGCCTGAAATTCGTCTACCTGCAGAACGTCTCCGGCGTGCCGGACCGGCAGACCACCTTCTGCCCGGACTGCCGCGAGCCGCTCATCCGCAGGGACGGCAACCGGGTGCTGGAGAACCGCCTGAAGGAAGGCCAGTGCCCGCGCTGCGCTCGGGCCATCCCCGGGGTCTTCTCCTGAGGCGGGCGGCGGCCATCCTGGCGCTGCTGGCGGTCCTGGCCGCGCTTTCGGGCTGCGGGGTCGGCCCGCGCCGGGGCGGGGGGGCCGCGGGATCGGTCGCCGCGCTGGCCCTGCGCCAGAGGGGCGAGCCCTACCGTTTTGGCGGGCGCTCGCCCTCCACGGGCTTCGACTGCTCCGGGCTGGTGCAGTGGGTCTTCGGGCGTTTCGGCTACCACCTGCCGCGCGAGGCCCACGAACAGTACCGCGTGGGGCTGGCCGTGCCGCGGGCGCGCCTGAGGAAGGGCGACCTGGTTTTCTTCCGCGTGGGCCGGGGGCGCCAGCCGGCCCACGTGGGGCTTTACGTGGGGGGCGGCCGCTTCGTGCACGCCCCCAGCACGGGGGAAAGGGTCCGCGAGGACAGCCTCTCCAACCCCTACTGGAGGCGCCATTACATGGGGGCCCGGAGGATCCTGCCGTGATCCGGACGGGAGCCCTCCCCTGGGCGCTGCTGGCGCTGCTGGCCCTGGGGCCGGCCGGGGGGGCCCGGGCCGGGGACATGAGCCCCGCCCAGCGAAGGGCCGCCCAGGACGTGCGCCAGCTTCTGTTCGGCCAGGCCCTGGTGCGCGAGGCCCGCAGGTTCCTGGGGACGCCCTACGCCTGGGGCGGCGACACCCCGGCCGGCGGGTTCGACTGCAGCGGGTTCACCCAGTACGTCTACGGCCGCCTGGGGGTGAAGCTGCCCCGGCGGGCCTTCGACCAGTTCCAGCGGGGCCAGGAAATCGAAAAGCCCGCCCTGCAGCCCGGGGACCTTGTCTTCTTCCTTTCCCCCTCGCCCCAGGCCTCGCTGCACGTGGGCATCTACGAGGGCGGGGGCCTGTTCCTGCACGCCCCCGGAAGGGGGCGGCGGATCGGCGAGGCGCGGTTGGACGACCCCTTCTTTTCGGCGCGTTACATGGGGGCGCGCAGGTGGCTGGCGCCTTAGCGGGCCGCCTGTCAAGGGCACGGCGGCCCCGGCCGGGACCGCCGACTTTGGGAGGGAAACTTGGCCAACGAGAATGGGTTCATCGAAAAGAGGGTTTCCGAAAGGGTGGCCGCCAAGATCCAGGTGCGCTTCGAGGCCATCCCGGACGACCAGGCCGAGCGGCTGATCCACGAGCGCAGCTACAAGGACCTCACCCAGCCCATGCCGGCCAACACCAGGCCGCTGAAGGACGTCATGACGGTGGTGACGGAGAACATCTCGGTGGGGGGGCTGAAGCTGGTGGGGGACAAGCCCTTCGAGGAGGGCCACACGCTTTCCGTCGAGCTGATCCTGCCGCAGATGCCCATGCCCATCAAGGCCCTGGCCATGGTGGTGAGGGCCGACCGCAACCGCAACGACGAGGGCAGGTACACGGCCGGGCTGCGTTTCCTGGCCATCAACAAGGACGACGTGGCGCGGGTGGAGCGCTACGTCGCCATGCTGAAGCGCGCCTCCATCGAGAAGAAGAACCTGCAGTCCTGAGAAACCCTCACTTTGGGAGCACGGCCTTGAGCATCATGTCCGACCGTTGGATCAAGGAAATGTCCATGAAGCACGGCATGATCCGCCCCTTCGTGGAAAAGCAGGTGCGCAAGGGGGTCATCTCCTACGGCGTCTCCTCCTACGGGTACGACATCCGCGTGGCGGACGAGTTCAACATCTTCACCAACATCAACCACAGCATCGTGGACCCCAAGGATTTCGACGAGAAGTCCTTCGTGGTGCGCAAGGCCAGCGACTGCATCATTCCGCCCAATTCCTTCGCCCTGGCCCGCACGGTGGAGTATTTCAGGATCCCGCGCGACATCCTGACGGTGTGCGTGGGCAAGTCCACCTACGCCCGCTGCGGCATCATCATCAACGTGACGCCCTTCGAGCCGGAATGGGAGGGCTACGTGACCCTGGAAATCTCCAACACCACGCCCCTGCCGGCCAAGATCTACGCCAACGAGGGCATCGCCCAGGTGCTGTTCTTCCGCGGGAACGAGCCCTGCCAGACCAGCTACGCCGACAAGAAGGGCAAGTACCAGAGGCAGAAGGGGCTGACGCTGCCCAAGCTGTGAGGGGGAGGTTGCGGTGAAGATACCTTTGGCCACGCTGACCACGGATTTCGGCCTGAGCGATCCTTTCGTGGGGATCATGAAGGGAGTCGCCCTGGGGGTGGCCCCCCAGGCCAGGATCGTGGACCTGACCCACCTGGTGCCGCCCCAGGGCGTGGCGGAGGCGGCCCTGGTGCTGAAGCAGTCCTGGCGCTACTTCCCCAAGTATTCGCTGCATACCGTGGTGGTGGACCCGGGCGTGGGCAGCCACCGGGACATCGTGCTGGTGCGGACCCCTTCGGCCCTGTTCCTGGCGCCGGACAACGGCGTCCTGACCTACGCGCTGGAGGACCAGAAGATCCTGGACGCCCGGCAGGTCTCCAACCCGCATTATTTCCTGGCTTCGGTCTCCAACACCTTCCACGGCCGCGACATCTTCGCCCCGGTGATGGGGCACCTGCTGCGGGGCGTGTCCCCGGCCCTGATGGGCCCCGCGGCCGGCAGCCTTCAGCTGCTGCCGGCCCTGCCGGCCTTCCAGGCCCAGGCCGGGTCGGTGAAGGGCATGGTGCTTTCCGCCGACCATTTCGGAAACCTGCTGACCAACATCCCCCAGGGTCCCTTCCAGGCGCGCAAGATCAGGGGGGTGGGCATCCGGGGGAAGCGGGTGCCGGGGGTCTTCCCCTCCTTCGCCTCGGTGGAGCTGGGCTCGCTGGGAGCGGTGTGGGGCAGCAGCGGGCACCTGGAAATTTTCCTGCGCAACGGCAACGCGGCCCAGTCCCTGCAGGCCCACGTGGGCGACGAAGTGGTCCTGGAACTGGAATGACGCCCACCCCCCTCATCCTCGCCTCCGCCTCCCCCCGCCGGGCCGAACTGCTGCGCCAGGCCGGCATCCCCTTCCTGGCGGTCCCCAGCAGAATCCGCGAAACCTTTCCCCGGAACAGCCGGCCCGGCGGCCTGGAGACGGGGCTGGCCCTTTCCAAGGCCCGGGAGGTGGCGGCCAGGCTGAAGCGTCGCGATCCCGGGTTTTCGTCGTGGGTGCTGGGGGCGGACACGGTGGTGTGGCTGGGGGAAAGGCCCCTGGCCAAGCCAAGGGATTTCACCGAGGCGCGCGCGATGCTGCGGGGCCTGTCGGGCCGCGCGCACCGCGTGGTCACGGGCCTGGCCCTGCTTGGACCGGGAAGGGAAGGGCCGCGCCTGGCCGCCGAGGCCACGCGGGTGCGTTTCCGGAAACTGTCGGAGGGGGAGATCCGCGACTACGTGGCCACGGGCGAACCCCTGGACAAGGCCGGAGCCTACGGCATCCAGGGGCGCGCCGGCGCCTTCGTGAGCCGGATCGAGGGGTGCTATTTCAACGTGGTGGGGCTGCCGCTGGCGCGGCTGTCCGCCATGCTGGAAGCGGAGGGACGTCAGTCCCCCCCGCTGTAGAGGCTCAACTGGTCCTTGATCTTCGCCTTGGACTTCAGCGAGGCGATCCATCCGTCGTAAAGGGCCTGCCCCTTTTCGGCGCGAAGCTGGTCCAACACCTGGGCGGTCTCCTGGGCTGCCTTGTCCTTGTCCTTGGGGGCCGGCCCGGGCTCCTGCTCCGTGATCTCCGCCAGCACCACCCCCTTGTCCGAAACGTAAGGCTGCGCGGGCGCCTCGCCCTTGTCCAGGTCCAGCAGGGACCGGGCGAAGCCCGGGTCCTTGCCCAGGGCCGGAATGGCCCTGGCGTCGTCGCGGGTGAACCAGCCCGTGGTCTCGACCGTCCGGGTGATGGCCTGGGCGGCCCGCGCCAGGCTCTCGCCCAGGTCCAGGCGGCGCAGGGCCGAGCCCGCCATCTGCAGGGCCAGCTCGCGCGAGCGGGCCTGGATCAGGCCCTGGCGCGCCTTGTCCCTGGAATTCTTGAGGGTGGGCGTGAAGCCGGGCTTGAGGTCCTGGAGCTGGATGATGTGGTAGCCGAACTGGGTGCGCACCAGCCCCGAGACCTGGCCCTTCTTCATGGAAAAGACGGCCTTGTCGAAGGCCGGCACCATGGCGCCCTTGCCGAACCAGCCCAGCTCGCCGCCCCGCTTGGCGCTGCCCGGATCCTGGCTGTATTTCTTCGCCAGGGCCGCGAAGTTGCCGCCGGCCTTGATCTGCTTGAGGATGTCCTCGGCCTGGGCCTTGGCCCGGGCGTCGGCGTCGGCTCCGGCGTCGGGGTCCACCTTGATGAGGATGTGGCGGGCCTTGGCCTGCTCCGTCTTGACCCATTCCTGGCGGTGCTGGGCGTAGTAGTCCTCGACGTCGCCCTCGCTGGGCTTGAAAAGCGGTTCCAGCGGCTTGTAGAGCACCAGGATGTAGTCGGCCCGCACCCGGCGGTTCAGCTTCCGCACGCCCCGCTCCACCTCGGCCTGGCTCACGTGGGCGCTGTTGTCCCACAGCATGCGGATCTTGTTGAGCAGGATGCGCTGGCGGAACGAGGATTCGACCTGGGCCGGGCTGAGGCCCTGCTGGGCCTGTTCCTGCAGGTAGTTCTCGTAGGCCTGGGGGCTGAACTGGCCGTGCTGGTCCTGGAAACCGGGGATGCTCTGGATGGTCTGGCGCAGCTCCTCGTCGCTGACCGAAAGGCCCAGTTTTCCGGCGCCCTGCAGGGCCAGGGTCTGGCCGATCATGGCGTCGAGGATCTGGCGGCGGGCCTTGTCGGACTGCGAGCTTTCCAGGTTGCCGCCGTACTGCTGGCGCATCTGGTCCAGGCGGTTCTGGACGGCCTGCTGGAAGAGGGTCTGGGACACCGGCGTGCCGTTGACCACGGCCGGGGCGGCGGCCCTCTCCTGGGCCGAGCCGCCCGAGCCGCAGGAATAGGCGAAGGCCGCCACGAAGGCCAGGATCAGGGCCCAGATGAGCCATTTCAGGTAGCGGTCGAAGTGGTGGCGCATGGACTTCATCACACCCATGGGCATGTCAAATCTCTCCTGGCTGGGGTCGAAAAGGATGGAATCACCAGTCTAAAAACGGTTGGAATTATAGCAGTTTCGGCGCGGGGCGCAACTTGTTAGATGGGACAAACTTCGCTTGAAGGCTGTTCCAGGCTTTGATATAGTTTCCCCCGCTTTCACGGGATTTGACGGAGGAGGGAGGCACCGCGGCGGGTTTCCGCGCTAGGAGGTTTCCATGGGCGTCTTCATCGGGGTGGTGGTCCTGCTGGTTTCCATCGGTCTTGTCGTGCTGATGGCCCTCAGCGAATGGTTCGATTTTGACCTGGGACATTCGGTGGCGGGTGCCGCCAGGGCCCAGACCAAGGCTCCCTCCAGCAACAAACCTTCCAGGCGCGGCGCCGGTACGAAGCGCCGCCGGCGTTAAGGCCGCCCGTTCTCCAAGAGATTCCTTACATTATATAAGCGCCGCCAACGCGCCCCCGGCCGGGGCCTTTGCCGGCCGCATTCGCGAGGAAAAGA
>JAJYGY010000317.1 GCA_021790555.1 bacterium | reverse complement strand
GGTCGCCAACCTGGCGGCCCTCTCCCGCACCCAGGCCGTCATGGTCTTCGCGCCCGACCAGACCGTGCTGGTGGATTCGCGCGGCCGCCTGGGGCTGGGGGATTCCTACCTCTTCCTGAAGCTCGATCTGGCCGAATGGAAGGAGGCCCGGGCCGGGCGGCCCGTGTCCTCGCCGCTGTTCCGGGGCCTGGACGGGCGCCTCTACAAGAGCGCCTACGCGCCGGTGCTGGATTCCAAGGGGAGGTTCCAGGGCATGGTGCGGGTGGAGGCAAGCGCCGAGTTCCTGTCGGTGCTGCGCCAGTTCGGCCTGACCCTGCTCCTCTTCGGGGTGGCCAGCCTGGCCCTGGCCCTGTCGCTGGCGGCCGTCGTCTCGCGGCCCATGGTGCGTCCCCTCAACGGCCTGGTGAAGGCGGCCCGCAGGGTGAGCCAGGGCGACTTCTCGGCCCGGGTGCGGGCCGACCGGCGCGACGAGATCGGCCTGCTGGCCGGGACCTTCAACGAGATGGCCCGCCAGGTGGGGGATTTCGTGCGTTCGCGCGAGCACCTGGCCTCCCTGGGCGAGCTGTCCGCCGGCGTGGCCCACGAGATCCGCAACCCCCTGGCCGCCATCGAGGGCTTCGCCGGGCTGCTGGCCCGCAAGCTGCCCGCGCGCGACCCCCGGCGGGAGCACGCCCAGGACATCCTGGACGAGGTGAGGGTGCTCAACCAGTTCCTCACCGACTTCCTGGACTACGCCCGTCCGGCCCCGCCCCGCCTGGAGGAGGTGCCCCTGAAGGAGGCCCTGGCCTCGGCCTGGGCCCTGGCCTTTCCCAAGGGCCTGGCCCGCCGCTTCCGCCTCAAGGCCCAGGGGCTGGAAGGCGCCGTGGCGCGGGCCGACCCGGGGCAGCTGAAGCGCGTGCTCATCAACCTGCTGGCCAACGCCCGCGAGGCCATGCCCAAGGGGGGCCCGGTGCGGGTGGGGGCCGCCCGGGTGGACGGCTCCTGGCGGCTGTGGGTGCAGGACCAGGGCCGGGGCATCGCGCCGGCCGACATGCTGAAGCTGTTCACCCCCTTCCACACCACCAAGCCCATGGGGACGGGCCTGGGCCTGGCCATCGCCGACAAGATCATGAAGGCCATGGGCGGCGGGATCGAGGCCGAGAGCCAGCCCGGCAGGGGGGCGAAGTTCATCCTGAGGTTTCCGGTGGAAACCGGACCGCTTTCCGAGGAAAAACCGTGGCCCTGATCCTGGTGGTGGACGACAAGGCTTCCATGCGCAAGATGCTGGCTTCGGCCCTGAAGGAGGAGGGGCACCAGGTGAGGGCCGCGGCCAGCGGGGAGGAGGCCCTGCGCGAGCTGCAGAAGGGTCCTTTCGAGCTGGTGCTGACGGACGTGCGCATGCCAGGACTTTCGGGCATGGAGCTGCTGCGCCAGGTGCGCTCCCGCCAGAGGCCCCTTTCGGTCATCGTGATGACGGCCTTCGGGGCCGTGGAGGACGCGGTGGAGGCCATGAAGATGGGGGCGGCCGACTACCTGTCCAAGCCCTTCTCCCTGGACCACCTCAAGCTGGCGGTGGACAAGGCCCTGGCCATGGCCGCCCTGGCGGCCGAGAACCGGGGCCTGCGCGAGCAGATCCGCGAAGCCTACGACTTTTCCGGGGTGCCGGGCGAATCGGCGGCGATGCGCAAGGTGCACGCCCTCATCCGCCGGGTGGCCCCGCTGGAAAGCGCGGTGCTCATCCAGGGCGAGAGCGGCACGGGCAAGGAGCTGGTGGCCAGGGCCATCCACGCCAACAGCCGGCGGCGCGACAAGCCCTTCCTGAAGGTCAATTGCGCCGCCCTGCCCGAGGGCCTGCTGGAATCCGAGCTTTTCGGCCACGAGAAGGGCGCCTTCACCGGGGCCCACCAGCGCAGCCTGGGGCGCTTCGAGCTGGCCCGGGGAGGCACCCTTTTCCTGGACGAGGTGGGGGAGATCCCCCTGCCGGCCCAGGTGAAGCTGCTGCGCGTCCTGCAGGAGAAGGAGTTCGAGCGCCTGGGTGGGGCCGGCATGCCGCTGTCGGCGGACGTGCGCGTCCTGGCCGCCTCCAACCGCGACCTTCGCCAGGCCACGGCCCAGGGACAGTTCCGCCAGGACCTGTTCTTCCGCCTCAACGTGGTGCCCGTCCAGCTGCCGCCCCTGCGCGACCGCGCCGAGGACATCGCGCCCCTGGCGCGCCACTTCCTGAAGAAATACCAGGACGAGGTGCGGCCGGGCTGCCCCTTCCGGCTGTCGCCCGAGGCCCTGCGCCAGCTTTCCGCCTACGCCTTCCCCGGGAACGTGCGCGAGCTGGAGAACCTGATCCAGAGGGCCATGGTGCTGGTGGACAAGGACGGCCTGATCCTTCCCGAGCACCTTCCCGCCGAGATTTCCGAAGGCGGCGGCGCGGCCGCGCCGCGCGGGGAGGCCGCGTCCTTTTCGGCCCGGGTGGACGGCTTCGAGCGCGACATGATCCTGGAGGCCCTGCGCCGCAGCCGGGGGAGCCAGGCCCAGGCCGCCCGGCAGATGGGCATCCAGCGGACCCTGCTGATCTACAAGATGAAGAAGTACGGCATTTCCTCCGGGGACTTCAAGGAGGCCAGGCCGCCCCGCCCCGGGCGCGCCGGGGGCAGGAGGGCCGGGCCGTGAGGGCGCTGCTGCTGGCCGCCCTGCTGCTGGCCGCCCCGTCCGTCCGGGCCGCCTCCACGCCCACGGCCGGGACGGCAGGGGAGCCCTTCGCGTTCCTGGCGGGTCCGGCGCCGGCCGCCTGGGCGGAACTGCGCGGGCTTTGGCCGCAGATCCTCCGCGCCGAGCGGAAGCGTCCGGAAATCCTGGACAGCCTGAAGCGGGAACGGGCCCGGGTGGCGCCCAGGGTGGCCCGGGTGGAGGCGGCCAAGGAATCCGGGGCCCAGGAGCACTGGTGGGAGCGCTGGTGGCTGGACCGCGAGCTGCGCGCGCTGCAGGGCGACCTGGTGGTCCTGCGCGGCGACGAGGAGGAGGAGCAGGCCAACAAGCAGGCCCTTTTCAGCTTCTACAGCGCCGTGGACGAGGTGTTTTCATCCCTGGCCTCCAGGAAACTGCGGGAATTCCCCTCGCTGGCCGGCGGGCGCAAGGCGCGGGAGCGCGCCTTCCTCAGGACGCTGTTCGAACAGAAGAAGGAATGGAGCGCCCGGATGGCCGCGCTGGGCTTCTCCGACGAGAATCCCTACCCGCTGGCCCGGGTCCCGGGGATCGCGGACAGGGCCGGATCGGCCCTGCAGCGCCAGGACCGGCTCCGGGCGCGGAAGGCCCGCGCCATCCAGCTGGAGGCCTGGGGGGAGCAGGTGGACAGGGAAAGGAGCCTGCTGGAGGGTTTCGTGCGCGCCGGCGCCCTGGACTTCGCGTCGGAAGCCCCCCGGCTGGCCCAGCTGAAGGCCCTTTCCGCCAGGATCGGGGCCCTGGCCCGGGAGAACCAGGAAGCCCTCCGGCGCGCCGAACCGTCAAATTTTTGACGGTTTTCGCCCCCCCGGCCCCGGCAAAAGGGGGGCCGGGCCGGAGGTAACCAAGTTCACAAACCCGCTCCCGGAAAAGCCTTTCCCGGGCGGCGGATTTTCCACCCCTGCCGTCCCGCCCATCCGTCCGCGACGCCCCTTCTGGCACCACGCTTGCTTTCCATGGTGGAGACGTCTCCCAAGGAGGCCTCCATGAAAGCGGTCCCATCCACGGTCTACACCATCCGCCAGGTGGCGGCGATCCTCAGGGTCTCCCCGGCCCTGGCGGCCCGGCTGGCGCGCAGCGGCCGCCTTCCCAGTAGGGGAAAGGGAAGGGACTTGCGCGTCCCGGCCGAGCTCCTGGAATCCTGGATCCTGGGGCAGATCCGCGGCCTGCGGGCCTTGCCAGAACCTTCCAAACGTGGTTAAAATCAGGACCGTCAGGGTCCCGTGACCCGTCCTGGTTCCCCCAACGCGGAAGGCCCGCCCGATGTCCAACAAGGACGATTCCTTCAGCCTCGACGACATGATGGAGATCTTCGGCGAAAAGTTGCCGGCGGCGGAAAGCCCGTCGGCGGCCCAGACGCTCAAGGAGCGTCCGCCCGAGCCCGCCGCGCCCCCGAAGGACGACGACACCTCCATCACGGCCGAGGAGCTGCAGCTGCTGGAGGAGTACGAGAAGTCCAAGGCCGAAAGGAAGCGCAAGGAACAGGAGGCCAGGAGGCGCAAGGAGGAGGAGGAAAAGCGCATCCTGGAGGACTACGAGCGCCAGCAGCGCGAGGCCGAGGAGCGCGAGGCGCGCCAGCGGCGCGACATGGAGGAGAAGCGCAAGCGCGAGCTGGAGGCCCTGAAGGCCAAGCAGGAGCAGGAAGCATGGCTGAAGGAACAGGAAAAGCGCATCATCGAGGAGTACGAGAAGGAAAAGCAGGCCCGCCTGGAGAAGGACCGCCAGGCCCAGGCCGAGCGCGAGGCCAAGGCCCAGGCCGAGCTGAAGGCCCTGGCCGAGCAGCAGCGCAGGGACGAGGCGCGGCGCCAGGACGAGGAGAAGGCCCGCGCGGCCCGGCTGGAGGAGGAGCTGAAGCAGAAGGCCCAGGCCGCCCAGGCCCTGGACGACGCCAAGCACCGCCGCCTGATGGAGCTGATGTCCAAGGTGCAGCGCGAGACGGCCCAGCCCGCCCTGCCGCCCCTGCCCTCGCTGGACCGGGGCGTGCCCGGCCTGCCCGACCTTCCCCCCGCCCGGCCCGTGGAGCGGGAGGAGGAGGCGCCGGTGGAATGGCCCGACACGGTGTCCGAATCCGAGAACGTGCCGCTGTGCCTCATGTTCGAGGAATCGCGCCGCAGCACCTTCGCCTTCCTGGCGCCCCTGATCGGCATCAAGGCCAGCAATTCCATGCTGAACAAGACCCTGGAGAAGGCCAGGGCCAAGTCCCCGGCCCTGTTGAAGGACGTCAACTGGAAGGTGGACGGCTCCCTGCGCGAGGACGGCTCCCTGGACTCGGACAGGCTGTTGAAGAACATCCAGGCCATGGCCCCCCAGGAGAGGATGGACCCCTACCTGAAGGCCCTGCGCGAAATCCTGTCCCTGCGCCTGGCCGCCGTGGAGACGGGCCTGGGCCCCAGGACCCGGCAGGAACTGCTGGGCAAGATCCACGACCTGCGGCGCAAGCAGTTTTCGGACAAGTACCCCTCCCGGCTGGTGTCCCTTTTCTACCAGGAAATCGTCCCGCGGTCCTGATTCCCGCCCAGATGTCAAAATCCTGACAGTACGAGTAAAAAGTTTGACTTTTTTCCGCCTCCCGGGGGGCCATCCGGGCCTTGAGGCCGTGCCGGGTCCTGAAAAGCCCGGTTTTTGACCCGGTTTTTCCTTCCGTTTTGAACGCCCGCGGGGCCGGTCTGGCATTCTATTTGCTCATCCTTGGGCGTTCCATTCCGTCGCGTGGAAAGCCAAACTTCGTTTCAGGAAGACACCATTTGCCCCGGGGATGATCCCGCCTTGGAGGGTCCGAGAATGAACAGGTTGCTGAAATCCGGCCAGCAGGCCAGGCGCGCCACGAAGCGGCCGTGGGCGTGGAAGGGCGGCCAGGCCTGGCGGCCGGGACTGCTGCTGGCGGCCTGGCTGGCCGCGCCGGCCCTGTGGGCCGGGATCCCGGGGGAGATGAACTACCAGGGCCGCCTGCTGTCCAAGCTCACCCAGAACCCTGTGCCGGATTCCACCGGCAACACCATGGCCTTCTTCATCGTGGATTCATCGGGAAACACGCTTTGGTCCGAATCCCACCTGGGCGACGTGGCCACCAAGAGCGGGCTTTTCAACGTGGTGCTGGGGAGCGTCAACCCCATCACCGGGCTGGCCTTCGACCAACCCTACTGGCTTTCCATACAGGCCAATGGCGAGCAGATGGCGCCCAACCAGCCCCTGGTGACGGCGCCCTACGCCTTCAACGCCCAGGGAGCGGACACGGCCTCGACGGCGCTGAAGCTTTCCCTCCCGGCCGTGCTCACCGCCACCGGCGCCGTGGTGGGGGCGCCGGTGCTTGAGGTGCAGGACCTCGGCGTGGGGAGCGCCGTCTCGGCCACGGCCCTGGGCGGCACGGCCCTGTACGGGCAGGGGGCGGTGGGCATCGAAGGCCTTGCCGAGGGTTCGGGAGGCGGGGTGGGCGTGGTGGCCAGCAACGGGGGCACCTCCTCGAACCTGGCCCTGAGCGTGACGGGCTCCAGCCTGTTCAACGGTTACGTCACCTTCAACGGGGGCACCAACCTGCCGGGCGGGGGCGGCGGCGTGCCCAATCCGCTCAGCCTCACCGGGACGCAGAACTTCCCCAACGGGGTCATCTCGGCCAGCAGCACGGGCAACGGCTACGGCGTGGAGGGTTTCGTGGGCCAGCCGGGCGCCAACTTCAGCGGCATGCCGTCCCTGGGACAGCCCGTTCCCGCCGGGGTTTACGGATACACGGGCAGCTCGCTCAGCGCCGGCGTCCTGGGGAAGTCCTTCTCCAGCGTCAGCAGGAGCGCCGGCGTGATCGGGCTGGGGCCGGTGGGGGTGCTGGGCATGGGATACGACACCCCGGGAGGCTTCGGCGCCGGCGGCATGTTCGAGGCCGACAACCCCGGGGACGTGGGCCTCAACGCCCAGTCCGCCAACGGCACCGGCATCCAGGCCCAGGGCGTCACCGGCGTGGTGGCTTCCAGCAATTCCAGCCTGGGCACGGCCCTGGTGGCCTACAACAGCGTTCCCTCGGGCCTGGCCCTGCAGTCATCCGGCGGCCTCAATGTCATGTACGACAACGACGCCTACGGCCAGCATGTCCTGGCGGTGCACCAGGACAACTCCAGCAACGGGGGCGGCGCCATCTATGGTTATTCGGCGGCTTCCGCGACGGCGGCGGTTTTTGGACTTTCCGGAGACAGCACCCTGCCTGGGGTTGGGACCTATCCCGGCGCGGGGGTCCGCGGACAGGGGCCGGTGGGAGTGTCCGCGGCCACGAATTCGCCCGACGGCATCGGGTTGATGGCCAATGCCGGGACCGGCGCCGCCGCCACGGCGGTGCTGGCCGACGCGGGTGGGAATTCCAGCAACGTGGCCTTGCACGTGCTGGGGCCGGCGGTCTTCGACCCCGGGACCTATCCCGGCATGACCACCTTCAACACCTATGTCAGCTTCACGGCCGGCACCAACCTGGGGGCGGGCGGGGGCGTGCCCAACCCGCTGGCCCTGGCCAACGCGGTTTCCGGCCCCGTGATCAGCGCCTCGAACACCGGAACCGGGGCGGCCGTGGTGGCCGCGGGAACCTCGATCGGCCTCTCGGCCACGGCCGGCGGGTCCACCGGGATCGCCGTTTACGGCAGGACGGACAATTCCAGCGGCGCGCCCTACGCCGCGGTCGTGGGATTGAATGACGCCCTGAACACGGGGATCGGGGTGTACGGAAGCTCCGGCAACATCGGCGTGGAAGGCAGCGGGACCACCTACGGGGTCTATGGAACCGTCGGCTCCTTCGGCAACGCCGGCGTGTACGGACTCTCGCTGGGAACTCCCAGCGGGTTGTACGGAGACAGCGAGCTCGGATACGGCGTCTACGGGCTGTCGTCTGGGAGCGGGCTTTCCGGGGCGGCGGTTTTTGGATCCAACACCAATTCCGGCGCCTATGGCGTCTATGGCAGCGGCGGCAGCGTGGGCGTGTATGGAACCGGCGGGAACGTGGGCGTTTCCGGGACCTCCTCCACCGGCGTGGGAATGGTGGCCCAGGGCGTGACCGGGGTGGTGGTCAGCGCCGTCCAGATGGGGGTCTCGGCCACGGCTTCGGGGCCGGGAGCGGTGGGGGTCCTGGGGGACGTGGATTCCTCGGCCTATGGCGTGGTGGGCAGGAATGAAAGCAGCCTTGCCGGGGGCACCCAGGCAGGCGTGTACGGCTACGGCTACCAGGGATACGGGGTCTTCGGGGAATCCCAGTACGGCCACGGGGTCTACGGGCTGTCCCACAATTCGGACGGCATCAACGGGGTGACGGGGAACCCGGGCTCGGCCGGCGTGGTGGGCAACGCCCTGGGCACTTCGGGCGAAGGCGTGCTGGGGCAGGGGCCCGTGGGCGTGGAGGGCCAGGCCGGGTCCGCCGGCAGCGGGGGCGTGGGGGTGCTGGCCATGGACAACGGGAACCCTTCCAACCTGGCCCTGCATGTCATGGGCAACGGCCTCTTTGACAGCGCGGGCAACACGGTCACCTTCAACTCCTACGTGAATTTCACGGGCGGGACCAACCTGGGGGCGGCTTCGGTGCCCAACCCACTGAGCCTGTACAACGGCCTTACTTCCACGGTTGTGGGCGCCTACAACACCGCGGGCGCCGGCCTGACGGCGCAGGGAAGCCCCGCCCTGCTGGTCCTCCCCAACAGCGCGGGCACGGGGGTGCAGGTGAACGCGGGAACCGGATCGACCGGCGTGAACATCGTCGGCAACGGAATCGCGGCGGGCGTGGTCGCCCAGGGCGTGACCGCCGTGGTGGCCTCGGGATCCTCCATCGGGGTCTCGGCCACTTCCAGTTCCTACAACGGCTACGCGGTGTACGGGGAGGTCAACTCGGTCAACTTCGCCCTGGAGGGTTTCAACAACAACACCTCCTCCACCGGCGGGGGCGTGATCGGAAGCGGGCAGGGGCTGGGATACGGGGTCTACGGCGAATCCGCCTCGGGCGCGGGGGTGTACGGCACCTCCGCCAACGGCCCGGGATTGGAGGCCGCCGGCGGCTCGGCCGGTCTGACCGCCACGGCCAGCAGCGGCGACGCGGTGTACGGCCTGGCCACGGGCACGGGTTCCTACCAGTCCGGGGTGCACGGCATCGGCGGAAACGGCGGCTGGGGCTTCGGGGTGCGCGGCGACGCCGGCTCGGGCACCAACGGCAACGCCGGGGTGGTGGGCACCTTCGGGGGCCCCACGGGATTCCCGGGCGGCATCCCGGTCACCGGTTCCGGGGTGCTCGGATACAACACCGCTTCCAACGGCGGCGGCGTGTCCGGATACGCTCCTTCCGGAACCGGGGTGTACGCGGAGGGCGCGAACGGCATGGTGGCCTTCGCCTCCCAGCCAAACGGGGTGGCGGTGTACGCCAGCAACACGGCCGGGAGCCCCTCCAACGGCGGGGCGGCCCTGCTGGTAAACGGATTGATGGAAGTGTCGTCCAATTCCATCTCGGACGGGAGCGCAACCAGCGTGCCCTCCTTCCCGTCCTTCAATGTCCCGGCGGGGCAGATCCAGTTCACGACAGCCAAGAACTCGATCTCCTCCTATGGCCCCATCAGCGACAGCTACGTGACGTCCGGAAGCGTGATCCTGGTGACCTTTGTCAAGGACACGGCCACCTACCCGTACTCGGTCTACATTCCCACCGCCGGGGGCAGCTTCAGTATCGTGCTCGGCGGAACCGCGACGTTCAGCCCGGGTAGCGGGCTGAATTTCGTGGTCATCAACCCTTGATGTCCGGCCGCCTTCGTGGAATGACCTCATGACCGTGCGCCATGAAAATACCGGTGGAAGCGTCGGCAGGGAAGGCCACGGGCGTCCCGCGCGGATGCATCCGTGGATCCCGAAGGGGCTTGCCTTGGCGGGTTTCTGCGCCCTCTGCGCCTGGTCCTCCCCGGCATTGGCCGCGCCCATGTCCTCGTCCAGCTATGTCAACGACTGGAACGTGGTGGATTCCGGCGGAAGCACGCGCGCCTCCTCTTCCAGCTACGACATGCTGGACGCCCTGCAGCAGACCGGCATCGGCGACCTGGGTTCCAATTCCTTCGAGATGGAGGCGGGCTACATCCAGGCCGGCACCGCCTCCACTCCCACCGCCAC